>JAZROM010000085.1:0-42505 GCA_045648745.1 Acutalibacteraceae bacterium
CGGTGATACATACCAGAACACACTTGCATCGGCAGAAAAAATTCTCGACATCCTTGATGCCGAGCCTGAACCGAACTTTGGTGAGGGTAACACTGCACCGAGTCTTGAAGGCAGAATCGAATTCCGCAATGTCAACTTCTCATTTGATCGTTCCAAAAAAGTTCTTTCCAATATCAATCTTACAATCGAGCCCGGTGACATTGTAGGTATTGTCGGTACTACGGGTTCGGGTAAATCGACACTCATCAACCTGCTTATGCGTTACTACGATGAGTATGACGGTGAAATCCTTATCGATGGTGAAAATGTACGCAACATCGATATGGACTATTACAGAAATTCAATCGGTTTTGTTCAGCAGGAGCCGATGATGTTCCGTGATACAATCTTCAATAACATCGCATACGGAAGCAACAACCTCAACGTTGAGCAGGTACTGTACGCTGCCGAGGTTGCAAATGCGCACGGATTTATCTCCAAGCTTCCCGATGCTTATGACACAATGCTCGGTGAACGCGGAGTCGGTCTTTCGGGCGGTGAAAAACAGCGAGTTTCTATCGCACGTGCAGTGCTTAAGAACCCGAGTATTCTCATTTTTGACGAAGCAACGGCAGCCGTTGACTCTGAAACAGAAAGTCTTATCCAGAGCGCTATTGAAAGACTTATCAGCGGCAGAACAACCATTATGATTGCTCACCGTCTTTCCACACTCAGAAAAGCAAACAAAATTGTTGTTGTGGACAAGGGTGAAATCGTCGAATGCGGTACGCCCGATGAGCTTATGGCACTCAAGGGCAAGTATTACAAGCTGATTGAAATTCAGTCTATGGGTGACTTGCTCAGAAAGAAAAAAGAAGAGGAAAACTTTGAATAAGGAGTGAAATTTATGCCGAATTATATCGAAGGAAGTTCCTTGAGACTTACACCAAACGATCTCATTTTTGTTGATGTCGAGTTTTATACGGGAGAGAAATTCAGCGGCGTTGAACTGCACAGAATGTTCCCGATAACAGGTCTTACGCAATACATCGCACTTGTTGATTCCGAGGGCAAGGAAATCGGTATTATCCGTGACCTTAATGACCTTATGCCCGAATCGCGTGAGGTTGCGATGAAGTGCCTTGACGAATACTATATGATGCCGAGAATCACGAAGTTTATCAAAATGCGTGAGAAGTTCAAAATCTGGATGTGGACCGTTGAAACGGACAAGGGCATCTGTACCTTTGAAATCCGAAACCATATAACGGCAATCAAGCCACTGTATGACGGACGCGTACTTATCAAAGACGGAAATGACAACAGATACGAAATCCCTGATGTAAAAAAACTTGACAAAAAGAGTTATAAAATGTTAGCACCAAAGCTTTAATGAAAGGAAGAAAACAATGAAATTACTTATTGCTATCGTAAATAACGAGGACAGCGCAGTTGTTTCCTCAGCTTTAACCAAGGCAGGCTTCAGCGTTACAAAACTTTCCACCACAGGCGGGTTCCTTATGGTCGGCAACACCACTTTCCTGATCGGTGCAGATGACAAAGACGTTCCGAGAGCAAAGGAAATCATCAAGAAGAATTCAGAAACAAGAAAGCGCTCAGTTCCGTCAACAGCGGCACTCGGCTCAGGTCTTTCCGAAGGTGAGCTTGGCGTTGAGGTTAAAATCGGCGGTGCTATTGTTTTCACAGTTGATGTTGAAGGCGTAGACAAATATTAATAACACACAATAAAAAATTAACGGGACACATCTTTAAAGGATGTGTCCCGTTGTTATTATACCACGATATTCAATACTGTAAGTCCCAGAAACATTTGTGCCAGGAAATAAGTCCAGACGTTTATCTTGCGCATTACATAGCTTTTAGAATATCTGTCTGTAAAACGAAGCAAAGCAAGTGTAAAATCTGAAACATCAAACATACATACACCTACAATAAGGATAATTCCTGTCAACACTGCATTTTCTGTGGGTGTATGCGTTAAAAAACGTACACTTAAAGAAACTGCCTTTACAAACATAAGCATAATTACGTTCATATAAATTGTACACGGAATAAACGCTTTGCCGTAATCGGCACGTAACATATGCAATCTGCATTGTCCGAAACAGACTCCGCCAATCATCAGTAGTACCTCTGCACAATCAAGAAACGGCGCATCGGGGAAATATAAATTCTGAGCCTTAAAAAATGCAATTATGTAGCAAATGTGTCCGCAAAGGAAGGCGAAAATTCCGACGATAAAGTGTTTTTCGTTTGTGTTGGAATGAATGATAAAATCTCCTACCCACGAAAAAGCAAGACCACCAAGAATTAAAAATGCGTAGCTTGAAAAGTTTTCTTGCGAAAACATAGCAAGAAGTGCTGTAAGAATAAAAATTGTTGAGCAGGTCATTTTAGCCGCCAAAGATTTCTTGCTGGGTTTCGGAATTTCAACTTTTGAAAAAGTGAAAATTGCAACTGCCTGCAAAATAAACAAAACAATAAAACCAATCATAATCGGCAATGACATAAGTAAAACTCCTTTACAATTTTATTCTTCGTCATCAACAAACTTACCTTTGTGTGCAACATCGATTACACGATGTGCCTGTTCAAAGGCTATCGTACCGAGTTTTTGTGCAGGTGCAAACGGCGGGAAAAATACATCTACATCTTTTTTGAGATATTCTGCAAGTGCAGTTATCGGCTGTTTGCTTGACGGGTAGAAGGTTACGTCGCCATCGTCATCAAACACAAACTTTATTATTCGCTGACATACAGCCTGAAGCGGTCGCATATGAACTGTAAGCTCATTCTCTGCCGTCCACGCTGCCGTAGCGTTTGCGGTAAACGGCATACCTGCAAGTGTCATCGGACTCTTGCGCGCTTTTCCGTCCATACCGCAGACGATGGTGTTGTGTTCATCACCCTCATCCCATGTCATTGAGCAGGTGTCTTCCTGAAATTCGAATACAACATTCGTGATTCCGCCTGCTCTGTCACCCGACATATATACAATCGGAATCGGGAGCATACTTACAGGGAAACCTGCCGTTGAGAGAACAAGATTTTTCTGAAATTTCATCTTTCTGCCACTGATATGTTCCTCGAGTTCACTCCTGGGCATTTCGGGAAGATCATCATCAAGAGGAGCAAGTGACGGCTTTTCTTCGGATGCTTGTTCTGCATCGTTTTCGATAAGACATTTCGGGAAGTGTCTCCAGATGCAGTCACGAGTTTTCTGCTCGGCAATCTCACCTGCCGTGAGAATCAGACAGGCATCGTAATCCTTTGCAACAATGCCAAACTGCGAAAACATTCCGTCTGCACGGTACCCGTTCGTTCCTGCACATCTCCAGAAGCAATACCCGTAGCCTGACTGTGAGTCGGGGGTTTTATTAAAAGCAGAATTTTCTGCCTGAACTTTCTGTGACTTATGTACCCAATCTGCAGGAATTATCTGTTTGCCGTTGAACATACCCTTCTGCTGATAGCAGAGCGTAAATTTAGCAACATCCTCGGTTTTGAGGAAGAGTCCCCAACCGCCTGCTTCGATACCGTCGATGTCCTTTTCCCAGAACGGAATATCTATTCCGAGAGGCTCGAACAGACGCGGTGTAAGGTATTCGATAACGCTCATTCCCGTGACACGGGTGAGCATTGCACAAAGCATATACTGATTTTCACTGATGTATTCCCAATGTCCGTCACCGGGAGTAAATGACCACGGCGCATCAAAGAAATCCTTGATCCACTGATTTTTTCCTTTATCGGTAAAAACACTTACACCCTTACCCGACTGCATTGAAAGCAGATGATGAACAGAGAGCATCTCTAGGTTTGCATCAGGCTCATCCTTACGGAATTCGGGAAAAATGTCAATAAGTCTTGTGTCCGTCGTAATCAGACCCTCACTGACGGCAAAGCCGACTGCAGCAGAGGTAAAGCTCTTGCTCACGGAATACATCGCGTGCGGAATATCCGGCGCATACGGATCTGCCCAGCTTTCAAACGCAACCTTGCCGTGTCGCAGAATCATAAGACTGTGTACTTCTATGTTACTTTCTTTAAAATCCTTGATAAGTTCGGCAACTTCGCGTGAAGAAACACCGACCTGCTCAGGATAGTCAGCCCTTTCGAGGCTGATTTTTTTGTTTTCGTTCAAAACTATCACCTCAAAATTTATTTTAAAGCAACTGTGTTACTGTGCTTTTTTGTTTTTATCTCTTCTTTTGTAAAGAAGAATCTGCGATGCAATAAATGCCGCTCCGACAAGGACAACTGCCAACATTCTGCCGAATGTAAAGTCGAACTTTAACGTAACCGCTTTTTTCTCACCGATAGTAAGATTATCGTATGCCGACTGTAACGCGTGGCGCGAATTCTGCAATTCAGAAAGTGAGCCTGCGTTTTTAACAAGCTTTTCCGCAACACTCAACGCGTCGGTAAATGCATTTTCTGTATCAGTTGTGTAGGGTTGCATATCCGTTGTTTTATATATATCAACATAATATGCAAGTTGTTTTTTCTCTGCTTCGATGCGTGAGAGATGCTCGTTCAGCTGCTCGGGATAATCGGTTTCAATTACGGTATAGCCGAGAGTTATAAGGTCATCCCATCCGCGTTCATTGTCGGGGCGCTTACCGCTTCTTCCACCGACCATAGAAACCATAGCCTTGCCGTTTTCTTCAAAACGGGACATCAGAAACTCGTCATAAAGCACACCGTTTCCGTTTTTACTGCCAAGCTCAATTGTCTGAGTACCGATTCCGAGACTCTTTTTAACGGCTGATGTCGCAAGGAAGATTATGTTGCCCTGATAGTTGCCGAAGAAATTGACATCTTCGGTTTCTGCAGTAGTCTGCAAAATTTTGCTCATCGAATCCGCTTTAAAACGGAAGATAACCTTGTCTGTTGCACCAAGTTCCTTTAAGCAATCATATACAGCAGAAAAATCATCACAGGTTGTGTTGATAACAAGTGCCGTGCCACCTGCCGCATTGATTGCAGCCTCGAGAGACGCAACCTTGTATTCAGTCTTCGGCTTATCTTCACCGCCGTTTTCTGCACGAAGGTAACACGATGTCAGCTCTTCAAGAGTCATCTCCGACACGTTTCGCGAAACAGTCTTGCCGTCCGGGTCAGTCACCATTCTGTCGGTCGTTTCGTCTGCAAGAAGGACTGCCTTGCCGTCAGATGTAAGCTTAACATCAACACTTACTGCTCCGTACTGTA
The DNA here is from genome assembly GCA_045648745.1 of Acutalibacteraceae bacterium. Taxonomy (GTDB): domain Bacteria; phylum Bacillota; class Clostridia; order Oscillospirales; family Acutalibacteraceae; genus CAG-488. The sequence goes on from JAZROM010000085.1 coordinate 5,215, forward strand.
CGGCTGACTTTACTGCCTCAGCTGAATTTTCGGGATAAGCGTGCCAGTCACCTCTGTGAGAGATACATATAATATTTTCAGAATTTAAAAATGCGTCATTATCAACCGCAACGGCGTTTGTTGCAAAAACACTCAGAATCAGTACAAGAATTATCAATAATGATGCCGGTTTAAGTAATTTATGAGTCATTTCGTACTCCTATGCCAATTTTTTCTATTATTATAGCACAAAATAGCTAAAAAATAAAGATAAAAATTTTGTATTTTTTAGCAAACAAATGTTTGCTTTTTCTGAAAAGGTGTGTTATAATGGTGGCAAGAATACAGAAAAGAGGGATTTTGATGCCTATAAACGATACCCAGCGAAGAATATACGAATTTCTTGTAGAAAGAAGCACAAATGGTGTCCCCCCGTCCGTGCGTGAGATCGGTGCAGCCGTCGGCTTGCGCTCAACCTCGTCCGTGCAGACCAACCTTGATGCTCTTGAAGCGGCAGGCTACATTCAGCGTGACCCGCTTTTAAAGCGTTCCATCCGTATTGTCGGTCAGGAAGCCGACAACGTTACACAGGTTCCCATCATCGGTACCGTTGCCGCAGGTGCTCCGATTCTTGCTGTCGAGCACATTGAAGGTTACTTCCCTTACACGGGAACAGTTTCAAGAGACAAACCTCTTTTTGCACTTCACGTACGCGGTGAAAGTATGATTCAGGCAGGTATTCTTGACGGTGACCTTGTTATTGCAGAAAAAACACCCTTTGCCCGTAACGGCGACCTTGTTATTGCTATGGTTGATGACGAGGCAACCTGTAAAACCTTCTATAAAGAAAACGGGCATTTCCGTCTGCAACCCGAAAACGACACATACGAGCCGATTATCGTTGACGACTGTTCAATCCTCGGCAAGGTTGTTGCAGTAATGAGATATTATTAATCAACAGCAAAAATTAAGACCGCAGAAACAAAATTCTGCGGTCTGTTTATTTCTGATTTAAACTGAAAGGATTCGTGCAACCCAAAGAGAAAGGAAAATGTAGAAAACTGCAACGAAAATGAAAATATAATAAAGAATTGATTTGAGTATGTACTGCTTTTTAGTCTCTTTATTTTCGGCAAGAGCAAAACGCTCCGTGCTTACTTTCTGCGCACCGATGATAATTGTAAACATAAGTGCAACCGTAAAAGCAACAGTACCCCAGAAAGGCAACTCCACACCGCCCGTACGCAAAAAATATCCTATAATTGCAATAACAACCGATGCTCCGAGCCAGATAAATTTTTCAACAGGCTTAGGCATTTTTTCGGTTGACTGAGTCTTTTCCTTTTCGCTCATAGCAAATTCTCCCGATCACATAGTAGACTAATAATATCACAATCCCATTTCATTTTCAAGAATAATATTGAAAATGTTTTTTCTATATGATAAAATTAATCGAATATTGCCAAGGAGGTAATTCCATGCAGAACAGAAAATTTGAAAATATCGGAGCAGAGGCTTCCGTGCTCGGCTTCGGTTGTATGCGTTTCCCGACAATAGACGGTAAAATTGACGAAGCAGAATCAGAGCGTATGCTCGACCGTGCAATGCAGGCTGGCGTTAACTATTATGACACAGCATACCCCTACCACGACGGTGACAGTGAGCCGTTTGTAGGTAAAGCTCTCAAAAAATATGACAGATCGTCATTTTATCTTGCTACAAAACTGCCGATTTGGAAGCTCAATTCCATTGAAGATGTTGAAAAAATCTTCAACGATCAGTTAGAGAGACTCGGCGTTGATTATGTTGACTTCTATCTTCTTCACGCAGTTGATGCCGAAAAGTGGAAGACTATTCTCGGGCTCGGCATTCTCGACTATTGCGACAACTTAAAGAAAGAGGGCAAAATCCGTTATTTCGGCTTCTCTTTCCACGATGAATATGAAGCATTCGAAGAAATTATTTCGTACAGAAAGTGGGACTTCGTTCAGCTTCAGCTCAACTATATCGATATCCGTGAGCAGGCAGGTCTCAGAGGTGTTGACCTTTGCAACAAGCTCGGTGTGCCGATTATTGTTATGGAGCCTGTCAAGGGTGGTACACTTGCAAAGCTTCCCGATGAAGTCGAAGCAAAATTCAAGGCAGTTGATGCTGACGCTTCTACATCCTCATGGGCAATGCGTTGGTGCGGTACTCTGCCCGGTGTCAAGGTTATCCTCAGCGGTATGAGCACAATGGAGCAGGTTGAAGACAACCTTAAGACTTTCGACAACTTCAAAGAGCTTGACGAGAGTGAAAAAGCACTCGTTCAGGATGTTGCTGATACACTCAACAGCAGAATGAGAAACGGATGTACAGACTGCCGTTACTGTCTGCCCTGCCCTGCAGGCGTAAACATCCCTGCTAACTTTGACCGTTGGAACAAATATGCAGTTTACGGAAATCTCGAGAATGCCAAAGACCGTTGGGCAAACTTCAAGGATGAAGAAAAGGCTCACAACTGTATCGAATGCGGTGTTTGCGAAACAAAGTGTCCGCAGAAAATCAGCATCCGTGCAGACCTTAAAACTCTGCAGAAGGAAATGGACGAACTGAAATGAAACGCAACTCTGAAACCGTAAAAATTGCCGTTGGTGCAATGCTTACCGCTTTGAGTATTGTTCTCCCGCAAATTTTTCACCTGACAGGTATTCCACAGGTCGGTGCGGTTTTTCTTCCGATGCACATCCCTGTGCTTCTGGCAGGTTTTATGCTGGGTCCCGTTTACGCTCCGATCATCGGAACGATTGCTCCGATAATCAGTCATCTGCTGACGAATATGCCTGCATCTGCACGATTACCTTTTATGATTGTTGAATTGTTTATGTACGGTCTTGCAAGCGGTCTTTTCTACCACGTGTTCAGGCTTAAAGAAAAACTCTTCGGCGCTGTGATTTCACTCGCACTTTCTATGCTTGTCGGCAGGCTCGTCTATGCACTTGCATTGGTGATTGCGGCTGAATTTTTCGGTATTGAAGGTGGATTTATGGCTGCCGTAACCGCAACGATTACAGGCATTTACGGCATAGTGTTGCAATTCATAGCCATTCCACCCATCGTATTTGCTTGTAAAAAGGGCGGTTTCATTAAATGACTAATATTCAAAAAGCAAAAGCATTATTGAAAGAAGAAAAGGCTACCCTTGTTGCCGTTAACAAAGATAAAGTTCACATCTCCCACAGCCGAGGTGTTGCCCCGATTCTTAATATAATTGACGAAAATCCGCAGCTTTTAAACGGTGCATCGATAGCTGACAAGGTTATCGGCAAGGCGGCTGCGATGCTGCTTGTCAGGTACGGTGTTGCAGAAATACACGCCGTGCTTATAAGTGAAAAGGCACTCTCTTATCTTAAAAATAAAAGTGTGACCGTAACTTACGAAACAACAACCGAGCACATAATAAACCGTGACAAAACCGATATGTGCCCGATGGAAAAATGCGTTCTTGATATCAGTGACGAAAACAAAGCAGAAATGCTGATACGAAGAACAAGAGAACAACTTTTAAAGAAATGAGGAAAATTTTATGCCGATGATATCAACAAAAACAAGTACACCCATCACAGCTGAGCAGGAGCTTATCCTCAAAGAAAAGCTCGGCAAGGCAATCGAGATTCTGCCAGGCAAAACAGAAACATGGCTTATGCTCGGTTTTGAAGACAACTGCAGACTCTGGTTCCGCGGTGACAATTCAAATCCGCTTGCTTACGTTGAAGTGAGTGCATTAGGAAAAATCAGTCCCTCATCTGCTGAGGAGCTGACTGTAGAAATCTGCAAGATTTTTAAGGAAGTTCTCGGTATTGACGGTAGCGGAGTATATGTCAAATACGAAGAAACCGACAAGTGGGGCTTCGACTCTGCGAATTTCTGATAAAACTTAAAAATTTTTAAAATTTAAAGCGGTAAAGTATTGACTTTACCGCTTTAAAGTATTATACTAGTCCAAGTCATTAAAAACTTGGCACAAAGGAAGATTAATATGCCTATTACAGAAATACTCAATAAAAACGCTGAACTCTGGCCCGATGACGTGGCTTTGGTAGAAATCAACCCGAAGAATGAAGAAGTCCCGGGAAGAGTTACATGGCGTGACTATTCGCTTATTGAAGCAAATCCCAACGAATTCTATCGCAGAGAACTCACCTGGAAAGAGTTCAATCAGAAGGCTAACCGCTTTGCAAACCTCCTTATGACAAGAGGTATCAAAAAAGGTGACAAGGTTTCCATCCTCATGATGAACTGCCTTGAGTGGCTGCCGATTTACTTTGGTATTCTTAAAGCAGGTGCTCTTGCAGTGCCTCTTAACTACCGTTACACTGCTGAAGAAATCAAATACTGTGTTAATAAATCCGATTCGGAATTTGTTGTTTTCGGCCCTGAATTTATCGGCCGTATCGAAGAAATCTGCCACAGAATGCCGTCAGTCAAGATGTGGCTTTACGCAGGTGAGGGTTGCCCGACTTTCGCTGAGAGCTACGAATCGCTTATCCAGTATTGCTCAACTCACGCTCCGAAAGTTGACATCACAGACGAGGATGACGGTGCAATCTACTTCTCATCAGGTACAACAGGTTTCCCGAAGGCTATTCTTCACAATCACGAAAGCCTTGTTCACGCTGCACGCACGGAGCAGAACCACCATTCACAGACAAAGGACGACGTTTTCCTCTGTATCCCTCCCCTTTACCATACAGGTGCAAAGATGCATTGGTTCGGTTCTTTCCTTGTTGGCGGTAAGGCTGTTCTGCTTAAGGGTATCAAGCCCGAATGGATTATGAAAGCAGTTTCTGAAGAAAACTGTTCCATCGTATGGCTTCTTGTGCCATGGGCACAGGATATTCTTGATGCTATCGACCGCGGTGACATCAAACTCGATGAATACAAGCTTGACCAGTGGAGACTTATGCACATCGGTGCGCAGCCTGTTCCGCCGAGTCTTATCAGACGTTGGAAGTCAATTTTCCCGAATCACGAATATGACACAAACTACGGTCTTAGTGAATCCATCGGCCCCGGTTGTGTTCACCTCGGTGTTGAAAATATTCACAAGGTCGGTGCTATCGGTAAAGCAGGTTTCGGCTGGGAAGTTAAAATTGTTGACCCTGCACACAATGAAGTTCCTCACGGTGATGTAGGTGAACTTGCAGTCAAGGGTCCCGGTGTTATGACCTGCTACTACAAGGACGAAAAGTCAACAAACGAAGTTCTCAGTGACGGTTGGCTCTTTACGGGCGATATGGCTCAGGAGGACGAGGACGGATTCATCTACCTTGTTGACCGTAAGAAGGACGTTATCATTTCAGGTGGTGAAAACCTCTATCCCGTACAGATTGAAGACTTCCTTCGTAAAAACGATGCAATCAAGGACGTTGCAGTTATCGGTATTCCCGATGCACGTCTTGGTGAAATTGCGGCAGCAGTTATCGAAATCAAGCCCGATTACACTCTGACAGAAGAAGAGGTCAACGACTTCTGCCTTGACCTTCCGAAATACAAGAGACCCAGAAGAATCATCTTCAGCGAAGTACCGCGTAACCCGACAGGCAAAATTGAAAAGCCTGCACTCCGTAAACTTTACTGCGGTGAAAGCGTTGTTGCACAGCAGAACGAAATTAATAAATAAAAGACTAAAGAGTTGGTACAAAACAGTACCAACTCTTTTTTTGCTCGTTTTTTATTTGTAACACTCAACCACGGTCATATCCGTACCTGTGATTGCGAACTTGTCCTTGATGATTTCAGGAATAAAGAAGTAGTCACCTTTTGTGATTTCCTTTTCGTAGCCGTCACCGACAATCTTACCGTTACCTTCGGTCACAACATAGATACAAGCACCCTTGTCAAGTGTGAATTTGCCGCCGCCAAAGATAATTTTTCTTACCTTGAAGCTCTCTGTGATACTCTCGTCAATAACAGACTGATAGTCAACTCCCGGTTCACTCTTAAGCGCTTTGCTTGAAAGGGGTGCCGGGAAAGTTTTTTCCATATCAAAGCATTCAAGAGCAGTCTTTTTATCAAGACCGAGATACATCTCGTTATCAGAAAGTCTGTACTCACCGCACCAACGCTCGGGCTGAATTGTGAAATCTGTGGGCTCCTGCACCTCAAGAAGAAGACAGCCTGCACCAATCGCGTGAACCATCTTTGCAGGGATGTAAATTATATCACCTGCTTTGACAGGGAAGGATTCAAGCAAATCTTCCATAGCCGTTGTGCTTGTTTCACTTTCTTCAATTGCTTTTTCAAACTGTTCAAGGGTTACGCCCTTTTTGAAGCCGTAAAAAATCTTTGCGTCAGGTCTCGTTGCAAGGATAACCCAGCTTTCTTCCTTGCCGTAGTTTGAATTGAAATGTTCTCTTGAAAAAGCCTTGTCGGGATGAGCCTGAACGGGCAATCTGATTGCACTGTCAAGAATTTTGGTAAGAATACCGATATCATCTCTGTCACCGATAAGCTTATCTTTATACTCTTTAAGAGCATCGCTGAGATAAAGGTCCGAACCCTGAATTTTAGAAATGCCCTCATATTCGTCTGTACTGCCCTCGTTAAGAGCGTGAACGGCAGAAACTACCCATTCTTCGGGATAATTGCCGTCAGTTGAATCGTCTGAAAAGAAATCTGCAAAAAGCTTACCGCCCGTATAAACACGGAAAACACGATTCTTTTCAAAAAATATCGGATAATCAAAAAACATAAAATCACCTGTATATTATTAATTTCTGTGCTTCGTCAATAGTCTCTGCCTCACCGACTGCAACGAGCGATGTAAGCGCTGCACCGTACGCTGCCTCTTCCTCGTATCGGGGAATTTTTATCTCTGCTCCGAAAACCTCGGATGCAATTTTCTGCAAGGCTTTATTTTTGCGGATGCCGTTACCCGAGCATACGATTGTTTCGGTCTTTGCACCCGTATACATTGTGTGCAATTCGTTTGCGATCGCATAAAGAATCGCAACACTCATATCCCCTGCCGTGAAATTATCCTGCGAAACATTTGTGAATGCACCGCGGATACTCGGATCGGAGCGTGTACCGCAGAAACGACTGTCTGCCACAAGGTCGGTCTGCAATTTTGATTCGAGCATTCTGTCAATCTGTGGATAGAGTGAACTGCACTTTTCACCCGTTACCATTTCGACAACCGACGCAAAGAAACGCTCAAGCATCGAAAACGCTCTGCCGCCGCAAAGCGACGCACCGACAACAAGATAACGCTTGCCGTCGTACGGACGGGATTCAATGTTTTCACCCGAAACCGGCTTATCATTGAGATAAGAAATCTGTGAGCCTGTGCCGACATTAAGAAGAGGAGCGTCAACACCGACAGAACCCATAAAGCTTGCCTGATTGTCTCCGATTGCGACACACACTTTAATTGCGTTCCACTCGCCTACAATGTCAAAATCCGTAGTAACCTCGGGAAGCATACCGTTATCGAGCGTGAATTTATTCTCTGTTATATCAAAACAACCGAAACTTGCGGCATTTGTGATGTGCATAAGTGCAGTTTTTCTGCCTGTGAGTTTCATTGCAAGATAGTCACCGATTGTACATACACCAACTGCAGTTTCAGGCACAAGGGAATTTTCACGGTTGTAAAAATCCGTGACAAGTCCGTAACCTGCAAAACTGCCGAGATACTGTGCGTAAGTTTTTCCGTCCTTGTAAGGAAGGTTTCCGCGCTCGTCCTGCCAGATATAAAGCGGACTGACTGCATTACCGTCGGCATCGTAGTAAAGTATGCCGTGCATCTGATTAGAGATGCCGATTGAGTCAACATTTGTGTCCTCGGCATTGTTAAGAACACTGTTTATTACCTCAAAAACCTTTTCTTCAATCACTGCAACATTCTGGATTTTTTCCCAGCTGTTTGGTGTGTCGATAAAGGAGTCGTTATTATGTGTTGCCGTGCAGATGATTCTGCCCGACTGTGAATCCATCAGCACGGCGCAGATACTCGTCGTGCCGATGTCTATACCGATTGAATACATTTATTTTACCTCAGCAACCAAGATTTGATGATTTCGGGTCAAGACGCTTGATGATGTCCTGCTGAATTGCAGGTGACAAATCAAGGAAGTTAACGAATGTGCCGTGGATACGCATAATGTAAACACCGCTCGGAGCGTACTTCTTCGGATTTTCAAGCACCTTTTTAAGGATTTCTGCCGTTGTTACGTTAACATAGAGGTAGAACGGTGCCACACCTTCATTCATCGGGTTGAAGAAGAGAGGATTGATAATCTTATCTCTGAACTCAACGCCCTTGCCCTCGTCTGATTCACTTGTGAAGTATTTCGGGTCAATACCGAGGTGTGAAGCGTAACCACCGTTGAATTTTTCGAACGGGAGCTTCATATTTGAAAGCATACGGAAACCGAGTCCGTTTTCTGCACTGCCGTAAAGCGGGTCAACACCGTAGCCGAGCATTTCTCTTGACTTTCTGCCGTCGGGAGTTGCGCCTACCCAATAGCCGTAAAGAAGATGTGTTGACGGGCTGCTGAAGTCGGGACGGAAGCTGTTACCGAGGTAATTCTTTGCGTTTGCAACGATGTCAGCAACCTTTGATGCAACCTCGGCTGCGTAGTCGTCAACCTTTTCGATGTTGTTACCGAATTTATCTGCTGAAAGCAGGAATTCCTGTAAATCTTCGTATCCTGCAAAGTTTGCCTTGATTGCGTCAACGAGCTTGCCTGCGTCTTCGGGACGCTCAGCAAGGAGCTTGTCAATCGCACTGAAGGAGTCAGCAATGACTGATATGCCGTGGATAAGGCAACCGCTGCCGTTATATTTTGTACCCTGTGCGTTGTAATCACGCATATCAATGCCGTTCTCAAGTCCGCCCATAAAGCAGGAAAGGAACGGTACACGCTGAGTTGAAAGTGCAACAGATGCACCGTTAGCTGCCTGTGCCATTTCTGCAACAAAGCGTTCAACATTCTTGTAGAATTCTTCCTGAACATTTTCGAGCGTGCAAGCAGTAACATCTGCAAGTTTTTCACCCGTGACGGTTGAGATACCGCCTGTAAGCGTCATTTCAAGAATCTTCGGGAGGTTGAGCCAACTGTTTGTTGTGTTGGCGTTGTCTTTACCCATAATAAGAGGCTCCTGACAACCTGCGATTGAGATATCGGGCAGGTCAGCCTCGTCAACTCCGTTTGCACCGAGAACCTCAAAGAGAGAATCGTCATTGAACATTGACGGTGTAAGTACACCTGGTGTGAAGAAGAATCTGCCGAGTTCTTCGTAAAGCTTCTGCGGAGTGTTTTTGTGGAACTTAACCGAGAGAATCGGCTGAGGTAAGTTCATATCAAAATACGCGTCAAGCATTGCGTATGTTGTGTCGTTTGTAAGGTCGTTGCCGTCCACGTCGCGTCCACTGATGATGATGTTCTGTGAAATTGCCCAGCTTCTGTCAGCGACGTTGAAGAAAACAAGGAAATGCTTGAAAAGGCCTGCAACGGTGTCACGGTCAAGACCGTTTCTGTACGGCTCAAAAATTCTGTCCGCATTACCGACGGAGAATGCAAACGGATTGGGAGTCTGCTCAAGGCACATCATCTGCCACAAGAGAACGAAAGACTGCATTGCCTCGTACATATTTTCTGCACCGTTTTCGGGAACCTTGCGCAGAGTTTTAATCATAAGCTCAAGCTCTGCCTTACGCTCGTCGGACGCAGTTGCCAGCTGACTTTCTGCAAGGTCAGCATACTTGTTTGCAAGTGCAACAACGCTTTCAAGTGCAAGTCTGAATGCCTTGTAGCCGTTACCCTCTTTATTCTTGATGCTGTCAATCATTGAACGGACACCGTTTTTGATTGCATAACGGAAATCGGGAATAAGGTGACCCGTAACCTGTTCAACAAAGTAGATAACCTCTTTTGTGCTGTTCTCGCACTTTGCGTATGTTTCGCCGAGCTTAACTGCATATTCAGTCTTGCTGAATTCTGCCTTTGCTGACGCAATACGCTCAGCCGTGAACTCTTCATTCGGTTCAATGTCACCGAAAACAGCAGCGGGGTCACAGTAACCGCTGAAGCCTTCAACCTTAAACGAGGGGTTGATGAGCGCGTAGCTGCGGGCAAAAGCATCGTCCTGTGTACCTGCAAAAATCTGATTATCATCAAGATAAAGCGGAACAATATTCACAAGGTCAAGAAGGATTGAAGCCTTTTTAACCTCTTCACTTTCATTATTATATTTTTCCTGCAAGTTGAGTTCTGCCTCTTTGGCAATGAACCAACCGTCAAGGCGCATCTTTGCACGTTCGTTTTTAAAGAGTGCCTTTGCTTTTTCGGTTAATTTTTCGGGAGTGTAAATATTCTGCATAACTGTATCTCCTTTATGTCTTAACGACCTTGAGGCCGTTTGAGACGAATAATTGTTCAAATTCTCTGACGTTTTTGTCAGACACAAATCCGTCTGTGATTTCATAGTCTTCTGTCCATTTGTCCTTGCCGAATTCGTGGTACGGCAAAAATTCAAAGACTGCATTCGAGGTATCAAACTTCGTGAAGAAATCCGCAAAGCCATGCGGTGTGTCGTTCACATTGTGTATAAGAGGTATTCTTATATGAATCTGTCTGCCTGAGATGAATATTTTTTCAAGATTCTGCTTTACCGCTTCGTTGCCGACACCTATCCATTTTTTATGAATATCGGTATCAAAATGCTTGAAATCAGTAATCAGATAATCGACATATTCTGCGATTTCAGTCAGATGAGGGCTTGAAGCGTTCGTTTCGATTGCCGTTGAAATGCCTTCTGCCTTCAGCTTTTTGAGCAATTCGATAAGTTCCGTGTGCTGCAGGGTACATTCGCCGCCCGTAAAGGTAACTCCCCCACCGTCAAAGAACATCATTCTGCTTCGTTTTGCCTCATCAAAAAGCTCATCGACTGTATAATTTTTCACTTCATTGGAGGCATCCATACTTTCAGGATTAGAACACCACTTGCAACGGAAATTGCACCCCTGCAGATGGTAAACAAGCCTGTTTCCGGGGCCGTCCTGTGAATAATTGAAGCCTTTTTGCAAAATCTTCATCAGTTTACCTCTTGTATACCTTATATAATATATCATTTTGATTGTATACTTTGACAAACCATTTGTCAAGAATAAAAATAAATTGTATATATGCAATAAAATTAAGAATATTCGGCTATTTTGCTTGACTTTTTCTGAATTGATTGTATAATTATTCATTATCAATGAATATAGGGTGATTAGGTGAAAAAGATTTTTATTGACGGAAAAGCAGGTACAACAGGACTGCGTATATACGAAAGATTAAGCGAGAGAAACGACATCGAGCTTATGCTTATTTCTGACGAATTGCGTAAAGACGTAAATGCAAGAAAAGAGATGCTCAATGCGTGTGACATCGCTTTTCTCTGTCTGCCCGATGCGGCGGCAACGGAATCGGTTTCGCTTATCGAAAACCCCGACGTAAAGGTACTTGATACATCAACGGCACACCGTACAAATCCTGCATGGGCTTACGGTTTCCCCGAGCTTTCAGATGCACACAGAGAAAAGATTCTTAACTCAAACAGAATTGCAGTGCCGGGTTGCCACGCAAGCGGTTTTATCGCACTCGTTTATCCCCTTATTGAAAAGGGTGTGCTTTCCCCCGACGTGCTTCTTGCGTGTCATTCACTCACAGGCTACAGCGGCGGCGGTAACAAGATGATCGGTGAATACGAGGCTGACGAAATTGACGCAGCATACTGCTCACCGCGTCAGTATGGTCTTGCACAGACGCACAAGCATCTGCCTGAAATGACTTCAATTACAGGAATAAACAATGCTCCCGCATTCACTCCGATTGTTGCAAACTATTACAGTGGTATGCTTGTGACTGTTCCACTCTTTAAATCACAGATAAATGGTGCAAATTTAGACGAAATTCGTAAAATTTATAGTGCAAAATACCACGGACCTGTGGTACAATATAAGTCTAACATCGGCGAGGGCGGTTTTGTCTGCTCGAATAAGCTTTCCTTTAACGATGGTATGGAAATTTTCGTTGAGGGTAACGAAGACAGAATTATGCTGATGGCACGTTACGACAATCTCGGCAAGGGTGCGTCAGGTGCAGCCATTCAGAATATGAACATCATTCTCGGTGTCGATGAAACTACAGGACTTAATTTTGAGGTGTAAACAATGAAAGAAATTACAGGCGGTATCTGTGCCGCAAAGGGATTCAAGGCAAACGGTATTCATTGCGGAATCAGAAAAAATAAAACAAAAAGAGACATTACACTTATCACAAGTGATGTAAAGGCTGCAGCTGCAGCTGTTTATACAACAAACCTCGTTAAGGGTGCTCCCCTTACAGTTACAAAAAATCACATTGCTGACGGCTACGCTCAGGCAGTTATCTGCAATAGCGGTAACGCAAACACCTGCAACGCAAACGGTATCGAAATTGCTGAGCAGATGAGCGAACTTGTTGAAAAGGCTACAGGCATCAGCAAGAATGATGTTGTTGTTGCATCTACAGGTGTTATCGGCCAGGTGCTTGACATCACACCGATTGCAAACGGTATGGAAAAGCTTGCAGCAGGTCTCGGTGACCACAGTGACTTTGCCGCTGAGGGCATTATGACAACCGATACAATTAAAAAAGAAATCGCAATCAGCTTTGATATCGGCGGTGTTGAGTGCAAGATCGGCGGTATCGCAAAGGGCAGCGGTATGATTCACCCGAATATGGCAACAATGCTTGTTTTTATCACAACAGACGTTGCTATCGCACCCGAGCTTCTTCAGAAGGCTCTCAGCACAGACATCGCATCAACCTTCAATATGGTAAGTGTTGACGGTGACCCATCAACAAACGATATGGTAACAGTACTTGCAAACGGTATGGCAGGTAATGTGGTTATCGATAAAGAAGACGAGAACTTTGCAGAGTTCTGCAAAGCACTCAACAGTGTTACTGTTTACCTTTGCAGAAAAATTGCCGGTGACGGTGAAGGCGCAACAAAGCTGCTTGAATGCAAGGTAACAGGCGCAGCAGATGAAAAGACTGCAAAAACTGTCGCAAAGTCAGTTATCTGTTCATCACTCCTCAAGGCTGCTATGTTCGGCGCTGACGCTAACTGGGGACGCGTTCTTTGTGCTATCGGTTACAGCGGTGCTGATGTTGACGTTAACAAGATTGACGTTAGCTTTGAATCATCAAAGGGCAGACTTGATGTATGCGTTAACGGTGCAGGTATTGAGTTCTCTGAAGAGAAGGCAAAGGAAATCCTTCTTGAAAAAGAAATCGACATCCTTGTTGAACTCAATTCAGGTGACGCAAACGCAACTGCATGGGGTTGTGACCTTACTTATGATTATGTTAAAATCAACGGAGATTACAGAACTTAAGAGGTAGAAGAAATGAAAATTTCAAACGCTGACAGAGCTCACGTTCTTACACACGCTCTGCCGTACATACAGAAATATACAAACAAAATACTCGTTGTCAAATACGGCGGCAACGCTATGATTAACGAGGATCTCAAGCAGTCCGTTATGAGTGACATCATCCTTCTTTCACTCGTAGGTATCAAGGTGGTACTTGTTCACGGCGGCGGTCCTGAAATTACGGAAATGCTTGCAAAAATCGGCAAGGAGACTCAGTTTGTTAACGGTCTTCGTGTTACTGACAAGGAAACTGCAGAAATTGTGCAGATGGTACTTGCAGGTAAAATCAATAAAAGTCTTGTAAGCCTTATCGAATCAAAGGGCGGCAAGGCAATCGGCCTGAGCGGTGCTGACGGTCATATGATCATCGCAAAGCCCCGTTGTGCCGAACTCGGTTTTGTTGGTGATATCGAAAAGGTTGACGTTACACCTATTCTTGATACACTTTCAATGGGTTACATCCCTGTTGTTTCAACCGTAGGCTGCGACAAAGAGGGCAACGTTTACAATATCAATGCAGACACGGTTGCCGCTAAAATCGCAGGTGAACTCAAGGCAGAAAGCCTTATTTCAATGACTGACATTGAGGGTATTCTCCGTGATAAGGATGACCCGTCATCACTTATTTCAAGAATTTTCATTGAAGATGCACCCAAGCTTACAGAAGAAGGTATCATTTCAGGCGGTATGATTCCGAAAGTACAGTGCTGTGTTGACGCTATCAACTGGGGTGTGCACAAGGTTTTCGTTATCGACGGCAGAGTAAAGCACTCAATTATCATCGAAATCCTTACCGATGAAGGTATCGGCACGATGTTCGTCAACGGTGAAGACTACAAGAAAAGACACCCGGAGGCAAAATAAATGAGCATTACAGAAATCGATAAGCAATATATTGCCAACACATACGCACGTTTTCCCGTTGAGCTTGTAAGCGGTAAAGGTGCAAAACTTAAAGATTCCGAGGGCAAGGAATACATTGACCTTGGTTCAGGCATTGCCGTTAACGTTTTCGGCGTTGCTGATGATGAATGGCTTGAAGCCGTTACAAACCAGCTCAACACTCTCACACATACATCCAACCTTTATTTCTCTGAGCCGTGTGCGCGTCTTGCACAGATGCTCTGCGAAAGAACGGGTATGAAAAAGGCTTTCTTCGGCAACAGCGGAGCTGAGGCAAATGAATGTGCAATCAAGGTCGCCCGCCGTTACGCTTTTGACAAATACGGTGACGAGAGCCACGCAACAATCATCACACTTAAAAACAGCTTCCACGGCAGAACAATCGCGACACTTACTGCAACAGGTCAGGACGGATATCACACACATTTCGGACCGTTTGTTGAGGGCTTTGTTTATGCTGAGGCTAATAACCTTGACGATGTAAAGCGTCTTGCAGAAGAAAACAACTGCGTTGCAGTTATGATGGAACTCGTTCAGGGTGAGGGCGGTGTATGCAAACTTGACGAAGATTTTGTCAAGGGCGTCAAGGCTCTTGCTGACGAAAAAGATATGCTCGTCATCATCGACGAGGTGCAGACAGGTAACGGCAGAACAGGCAGTCTTTACGCTTTCCAGCAGTACGGCTTTATGCCTGACATCGTTACAACTGCAAAGGGTATCGGCGGCGGTCTTCCGATCGGTATCGCAATGCTCGGTGAGAAGGTGCAGGATGTTCTTGTGCCCGGCTCACACGGTACAACATTCGGCGGCAATCCTGTTTGCTGTGCAGGTGCCTGCAACATTCTTTCACGAATTGACGATGAGCTTCTCAACGAGGTCAAGGCAAAGAGTGAATACATTTTTGAGGAATTGGGTAACGCTCAGGGGGTTAAGAGCGTAAGCGGTCTCGGTCTTATGATCGGTATTGAAACCGAAAAGAGTGCGAAGGACATTGTCAACGCTTGTCTTAGCAAGGGTGTGCTTGTGCTCACCGCAAAGACAAAGGTAAGACTTCTTCCTCCGCTGAACATCGGTTGGGACGACCTTAAAAAAGCAATTGCAATTCTCAAGGAAACAATTGCTGAATAAAAAATATAAATATACAAACTATAAAAGTGCGGAATTGATTTTTCGCGCTTTTTGTTTTCCAGGAGGTTATTATGTGTACTGCAATCAGTTTTAAAACAAACGACCACTATTTCGGAAGAACACTCGACCTTGAGTATCATTACAACGAGAGCGTTGTTATCACACCGAGGAATTTTCATTTTCGATTTACAAGCGGAAAGGAAACCGAAAACCACTTTGCGATAATCGGCACTGCAACGGTTGTTGACGATTATCCGTTATATTACGAAGCAACAAATGAAAAGGGACTCAGCGTAGCAGGGCTTAATTTCCCCCATAACGCACATTATTTCCCTGTCTGTGAGGACAAAGAGAATGTTGCACCGTTTGAATTTATTCCATGGATGCTGAGTCAGTTTACGAGCGTTGATGACTTAAAAGAAAATCTGCAAAAAATTAACATTGCAAACATTGATTTCAGCGAAAGCTTAAAAGCTTCCCCCCTGCATTGGATAATTTCAGACCGTGACAAAAGTATCACCGTAGAATGTACGGAATGTGGATTGGAAATTTTCAGCAATCCTCACGGTGTGCTGACAAACAATCCTCCGTTTGAGTTGCAGATGCATAATCTGAAGCAATATATGAGAAAAATATTCAGCCGACCTGACCCGTATGTTCTTAAAGAAGACGAACCGGGTATGCTTTCAAAAGGACTGGAATTATTCGGTCTGCCGGGCGATTTCTCCTCACAGTCAAGATTCGTGCGTACTGTATTTTTTAAAAACAACTCCGGCTGCGGTGATAGTGAAGAAGAAAGCGTAACTCAATTCTTTCACATCCTCGGTTGTGTCAACACTCCGTCGGGAGTCGTCAGGGTCGAGGACGGTAAACAGTACAAGACCGTCTACACCTCGTGTTGCAACACAGACAAGGGTATTTTTTATTATACAACGTACGGCAACTCGCAGATAAGTGCCGTCGATATGCACAAGGAGAATATTGACTCTGATGCTCTTATCTCCTATCCCCTTATCACGGATCAGCAAATAAACAGAATAAACTGAAAAAAGCAAGGTAGTGTTTTACTACCTTGCTTTTATTTTAGTCTTTATCTGAAACTTTGATTATGTACTCCCTGAAAAATACAACTGCTTCTGCAAGTGAGCTTATGGGGATACGCTCGTTTGTTGCATGAGTTGTAAAGAAGAGAGAAAGAGGAACATTGAACGGTGCGAAACGAAGAATGTTATCGCAGATTTCACCGTAACGGTAAGCATCTGTACCGCCCATTACAAGGTAAGGCGCAACTGCGACTCCCTCGGGATGAATACTGTTTTCAACGCTTTCAATAGCCTTGAATGCTCTTGAAGATGTTGACGAGAAAAGAGTTGCCTCTTTACCATTGAAATATTCAATATCGATATCCTTGTATCTGATATTCTTGCGCACGTGCTTTTCAACATCTGCAAGACTGTCACCCGGAAGCGGACGGAAATTGACTGTAATGCTCGGTCTCTGCGGAAGAACATTTGCAGCAGGACTGCCTTCGCACATTGAAACGCTTGTAATTGTTCTTACCATACTTGCGCCCTGCGGGATTGTTTTGAGTATAAACTTAAGTATTGGCTTGAAAAATATGTAGTTACAGATAATGATTTTGCCGAGGTATGTTGCTCTGCCGCCGACAGCATGAACAAGCTCGTCGAGGAAAGGTAACCAATGTGACTTGAACTGATTCTTTTCAAGGTCACGCACGGCATTTGCAAGCTTCCACATACCGCTGTGCTTTGGTGCCGCTGATGTGTGACCACCCTTATCGTGGAGGGTTATTTTCATATCAACATAACCTTTTTCAGCCGTACCGACTGCAGCAAGACGGGTATTGATTATGCCCGGCAGCTTAAGGTCGATGAGTGCACTGCCCTCGTCAAGCACGCTATCGAGGCGGACTCCTCTTTCCTTAAGAGTCTTAACAATTGTGCCTGCACCTGAATAAATTGTTGAAACAGTCTCCTCGTTATGACCGAAGCAAAGGTAAACGTCACGGTCAGGCTGAAAACCTTCTGCCATAAGAGACTCAACTGCCTCCATAACACAGATAAGGTGATTTTTCATATCAAGAGCACCTCGGCCCCAGATAAACTCACCGTCATTATGACCGCTGAATGCGTCATACTTCCAGTCTTTTTCCGTACCTTCAGAAACAGGCACAACATCCTGATGTGCAAGCATTGCCATCGGCTCAAGCTCGGGATTCTTACCCTTCCAGAGATAGAGAAGACTTGCTTTATCGATAATTTCCTTGGTTGTGTTTTTTGCAACCAGGGGGTAAGTTTCGTCAAGATACTTGTGGAATTTTTCGAACTCGTCCCAATCAACACCTTCGTCTCTTACCTTTGAAATTGTCTTGAACTTAATCGCATCCGAAAGATGGTCAGCAACCTTGTTGCCGTCAATTTTTGTATCACGGATGTTTATCTTTTCAATCTTCTTGGGTCTGAAGAATGCAGCTCTTATAAGAGTAACAACAATAAACAGCGCCGCTGCCGCCAATAAAATTTTCCACCACATAATATTAACCGCCTTATTCGTAATCGTCTTCGTAGTCTTCCTTTGAATAGTCGAAATTTTCGTCTATCTCAACTTTTCCGAACTTTCTTCGCTTTGAAACACTACCATGCTTTCTTGAATAAAGCTCGTGAATGTAACAGGTTTTGTAGCCCTTATCCTTGTGAAGAACAAAGCCGATCTGATCAACGTAAACGAGCAAAGACTCGTAGTTATCGTCAGCCTTCATCTGAATGAGCTTCTGCACCTCACCTGACTCCTTGCCGAACATTTCGACTGCTTTTGTCTCAAGGTCGTAATACCATACACGGTGGGTTTTGAGTGTATAAGCAAAAGCTTCCTTGTTCATGTATCCGTGCTTGATAACCTTGCCTGTGCGATTATCAACCACAATAACAGGCAGAATATCTCTCATCTGCCAGAGCTTTGACAAATCTATCATTTTTACATCCCCTTTTTAAAAACCGAAGAAACTCATCTGTGTGCTTTCAGGAAGACCTTCAAGTGCACCGCAAGCAGCAAGAGTTTCCAGAACCGACTTACTGATACCTGCACGCTGCTGCAAATCTTCGCGTGACATATATTCGCCTTCTCCGTCGTCACGGGCATTCATAAGTGCAACTGCAGCAGACTCACCCGTACCTGACATTGAAGAGAACGGAAGTCGGATTTTGCCGTCCTCAATTTTATAAATTTTGGCATGAGACTTGTAAAGGTCAACGGGCAAGAATTCAACACCGCGTGCCATCATTTCGTTAACAACCTGCATTGATGTGAAGATGCCCTCTTCCTTTGCCGTTGCTTCGTGATTCTGCATCTTGGCCTTTATCTGACGCATACATTCCTTAACGGCATCTCTGCCCTTCATTATCGCAACAGTATCAAGGTCTTCACCTCGGACTGACATATAAGTAGCATAATACTCAAGCGGATGATAAACCTTGTACCACGCAAGACGCATCGCCGCAATAACGTACGCCGCAGCATGAGCCTTCGGGAACATATACTTGATTTTCATACAAGAGTCAATATACCATTGCGGAACATTGTGGTCTCGCATTGCCTGCATATGCTCTTCTGTCAGAAGTTTTGTTGCGTTACCCTTACGCACGATTTCCATAATTTTGAAAGCCATATCAGGCTCAAGACCTTTGTGCATAAGGTAAACCATAATATTATCTCGTGTACCGATAACTTCAGCAATCGTACACGTGCCGTTTTTGATAAGCTCCTGCGCATTGCCGAGCCAAACGTCCGTACCGTGAGAAAGTCCCGAAATCTGAAGCATTTCCGAGAAGTTCTTCGGCTTTGCTTCCATAAGCATCTGACGTACAAACGGTGTGCCGAGCTCAGGAAGCGACAATGTACCTGTTTCGCAATCGATATCCTCGGGAGTTACACCCAACGGTTCGGGTGTTGTGAACAGTTTATACAATTCGGGGTCACAGACATCAGCTTCGAAAACCTTGATTCCAGTTGAATCTTCAAGATGCTTGTACAGTGTGGGAACATCGTGGCCGAGATTATCAAGCTTAAGAATTGTATCGTGAAGTGAATGGAAGTCAAAGTGTGTTGTACGAAGACCGCCTGCTACATCATCTGCAGGATGCTGAATGGGAGTAAAGTCTTCTGCATCGTTAACAGCAGGAACAACAACCATTCCGCCCGGATGCTGACCCGTTGTTCGCTTAACACCGACGCACCCCTTTGTCAGTCTGTCTTCTTCTGCCCTGTTGATTGAAACTCCCTTGAGTTCTGCCCATTTTTTAACAAAACCGTAGGCAGTTTTATCCGCAACAGTACCGATTGTACCTGCCTTGAATGTATGGTCAATACCGAACAGCTCTTCCGTATAACGGTGAGCATAGAACTGATATTCACCGCTGAAGTTAAGGTCGATATCGGGCTGTTTGTCACCCTTGAATCCGAGGAAGGTTTCAAACGGGATATCGTGACCGTCACGGTGCATCGGAGATCCGCAATGCGGACAATCCTTCGGAGGCATATCAAAGCCTGAGCCGACGGAACCGTCTTCAAAAAATTCACTGTGCTTACACTGTCTGCACACATAGTGAGGAGGCAACGGATTAACCTCGGAAATACCTGCCGCGTGAGCAACGAATGATGAGCCGACAGATCCTCGCGAACCGACATAATAGCCGTGTTCTTCCGAGTTATAAACGAGCTTCTGTGCGATCATATAAAGAACACCGAAGCCGTTGGATATGATTGACTTAAGTTCTTTGTCAAGACGCTTAGCAACGTTTTCGGGAACGGGGTCACCGTAGTCGCGCTTTGTTCTTTCCCAACAGATTCTTGTAAGATCTTCGTCAGCACCTTCAAGGCTGGGAGGGAACGTACCGCGCGGGAACGGAGTCATACCGTTTTCGCACATATCTGCGATTTTATTTGTATTTGTGATAACAATTTCTCTTGCAGTTTCTTCACCAAGGTAAGCAAACTCCTCGAGCATATCGTTGGTTGTTCTTAAGTAAAGCGGTGCCTGTTGATCCGCATCCTTGAAGCCCATTGTTGTCATAAGAATTTCACGGTAAATGGCGTCATTCTTTTTCATAAAGTGAACGTCACCCGTTGCAACAACAAGTTTATTCAGCCTGTCTGCAATAGTGATAAGACGACGGTTATGATCCTGCAAATCATAGACCGTACGGACATCGGCATATTTTTCGTCATCCGAACGCACCATAAACGAGTTGTTACCCGTCGGCTGAACTTCAATATAATCGTAAAAAGATGCAACCTTTGTAAGCTCTTCGTCCGTTTTGCCGTCCATCATTGCACGGTAAAGCTCACCTGCTTCACACGCACTGCCGATGATAAGACCTTCACGCAGCTGCATAAGTCTGTGACGGGGAATACGCGGACGCTTTTTGAAAAACTTGAGGTTTGATTCCGTAATGAGCTTGTAAAGATTTTTGAGTCCCTGAGTGTTTTTAACAAGAATAATAATGTGGTAAGTGCCCTTGACTTCCTTGACCTCATTCATATATTCCGCAGGGATTTCGTCACCGTCTTTAAAGCCGTAATTGTCATAAAAAGCATCGTCATCAACAAGATAACCTTCCATACCGTAGATAATCTTGATACCGAGCTTTGCGGCAGTGTTACAGGCTTCGGGGAAAGACTGTACACAGCCGTGGTCGGTGATTGCAATGGCCTTATGACCCCACTTGGCAGCACGGGTAACAAGATCCTTTGCACTTGCCATACCGTCCATAGCGGACATATTTGTATGAAGATGAAGTTCAACTCGCTTTTCGTCGCAGGTATCCTTCTCTTCAATTTTTTCAATTTGTGTAATTGCTCTTGCCGTGATGATGTATGTGTGCTGATATGTATCCATACTGATAGCACCGCGCACAAGTACAGTCATACCCTCTTTAAGAGAGCTGACGATGTCACCGCACTTTTTCTTTTCGCCAAAAACTTTGACAATGTAAGATGATGTATAGTCCGTAAGGCTGAAATTGATAATACTGTACTTGCCGTCCTTTGATTCACGGACATCGACGGAGAAAATATCACCCCAGATGACAACCTCGCCATCCTCGGGTAAGCATTCGGCAATCGGCTTCGGCTTTGTTTTGATAACCGTACCGTAGAGTGCCTTTGCGTTAGAGAGAGAAATCGGCAGATCCTCAAAAGTCTGCTCAACGGGATTTCTCGGTGCGGGTTCACCTGCTGACGGCTTGACAACAACCTTTTTAGGCTGTGCATCAAGCAGTTTCTTGTTTTCTTTCTGCTGGAATTCTTTTAATTTTTCAATGTCTTCCTCGGCTGATTCGTTGCTGATAAATTCAACACGGACAAGACGCTCAAAACGGCTGTCGAGCGTGTCACGGATAAACTTGTCACAACCGAGGTTTATGAGTGTATCCTTACCGTTCTGTGCAAGACGAACGGTGAATTTGTCTTCATTAAGACTGTATTCCGCGCCCTCAAGGATTGATTTTGCAGCGGGGAAATTGTCACAGATTTCCCTGACAAAAACGCTGATATAATTCATATCAAGACTTTCGGACGGGAAGCGATAGTCCATTTTAATTGTGCGCAGATTCATAACGCGCTTAAGCTCATCCTTTGCCTGCGCAATAACTGAGTTATCGACAGGCGCGTCAAAGCTGACAACCATACTGACTGCACGGTCAGCAAGGGTCGCCTCGATGCTTTCAACGGTCGCACCACCGAAAAAAGCCAATATACTGTTGTCAAGATAATTGCCGAAAAGGCTTAAAAAGCTTGCCGACTTCACTTTGTCACTTCCTGATGTTGAGTTTTTCCCTATGTTTATATTTTATAATTTTTCGATCTCTGCCAATAATTCTTTGACGATGTCTTTTTCGTCAATTTTTCTTAAGATTTCGCCTTTTTTAAAAAGCATTGCACAACCGTCGCCACCTGCGATACCGATATCTGCTTCGCGTGCTTCACCCGGTCCGTTGACAACGCAACCCATAACTGCAACCTTGATTTTCTTTGTGCAATCGCGAAGAGCATTTTCAACCTCGTTTGCAACGCTGATAAGGTCGATTTTGGTTCGACCGCACGTCGGGCAGGAAACAATCTGCACACTGTCAGATTTAAGTCCGAGTGCTTTAAGGATATCGTGACCTGCATAGACCTCATTAACAGGGTCATCCGTCAATGAAACGCGGATTGTGTCACCGATACCGTGCATAAGAAGACTGCCGATACCTGCACTGGACTTAATAAGTCCCATACGAGCCGTACCTGCTTCGGTAACACCGAGGTGCAAGGGGTAACTGCATCTCTCGGCAACTGTTTCGTATGCCTTAATCATATTTTCAACATTTGACGATTTGATTGAAATTACAATATCGTCAAAATCAAATTTTTCAAGTAATGATGCGTGATACATCGCACTTGCCGCCATTGCTTCGGGAGTAGGTCCACCGTATTTTGCAAGGATTTCCTTTTCAACTGAACCTGAATTAACACCGATTCGGATAGGAATATTCTTTGCCTTACAAGCGTCAACAACTGCCTTTACTCTGTCGTCCGAGCCGATGTTGCCGGGGTTGATACGCACCTTGTCAACACCTGCCGCAACAGCCTCAATCGCAAGGCGGTAATCAAAATGAATGTCGGCTACAATGGGAGCTTTGACAGCCTCTTTGAGTGCAGGAATAAGACCGACGGCATCCATATCGGGAATTGCACCGCGGATAACCTGACAGCCTGCTTTTTCAAGCTCGACCGCCTGTTTTACACTTGCTTCAAAATCGTGGGCAGGCTTATTGAGCATCGACTGCACACTTACAGGTGCATCACCGCCGATGAAAATATTGCCGACCTTAACTTTTTTAGTCATTCTGCGTTCCATTGTCCGACCTCCTGAAAGGTTTATTTTATAAACAACGTATAAATATCCTTAAACGAAATTAACAGCATAAACAACAGCAGAATTACCATTCCTGCACCGTGTACCCATGCTTCGTATTTCTGGTTTATCGGCTTGCGTCTGATAAGCTCAATAAAGAGGAAAAGAAGTCTGCCACCGTCAAGTGCGGGTACGGGTAACAGATTGAATATGCCGATGTTTATTGTGATGAGTGCCATCATTGTAAGAAGTCCCGTGTAGTCGGATGTTTTCACCGACTCCTGTGCGGCATCCGAAACGAAGTCAACCACTCCGATAGGACCTGACACATCCTTAACGGAATATTTACCTGTTACAAGGTCCAGAAGACTCAGCCACACCATACGGCAGATACTTGCAGACTGCTTGAAGGTGTCTTTGAAAACAGTTCCTGCAGTCTTATCCACACCGAGGATTACAACCTGCGACGCTTTGAGTTCAACGTCCGTGAGCTCGATTTTTTCGCCCTCACGCTCAATTGTCATATCTGTCTTACCGTCCGTACGGCTGAGAAGATACGCAACATCCGTATAGTAAAGGACACGTCTGCCGTCGATTTTCAGTACCTTGTCTTTTGATTTAAGACCGTTATATTCTGTAACCTGCTGTGAATCAACATTGAAGCTGTGGATATGGTTTGTACCTGCATATCCGTCAGAAATACCCAGGGTGATTGCAACAAGGATAAGACCGAGAAAGATGTTGACAAGCGCACCTGCAACAACTATAACAATCCTCTGCCAGCACGGCTTTTTGTTAAAGGCGCGTTCGTCGTCGCTGTCTTCGTCCTCGCCCTCCATACTGACAAAACCGCCGATCGGTAAAAGTCGTACGGAATACTGCGTTTCACCCTTCTTCTTGCCGAAAAGCTTCGGGCCCATACCCATTGAAAACTCATTTACTTTTACTTTAAAGAGTTTTGCAAATGTAAAGTGTCCGAGTTCGTGCACCATAACAATGATGCCGAAGAAAAGAATAGCTATAAGTATTGTCCAGTTATTTGCAATAAAAGATGTGATTCCAGCCATAGTTACCTCTTAAATCTTGGATTTAACAAAATCTCTTGCCCAATCGTACATACCGTATACATCGTCAAGAGTGTAATCATCAAAATGCTGTGAAGCATCAACTGCTGAGCGTACAAGTTCCTCAATTTCGAGGAACTTGATTCTGCCCTGACGGAAAGCAAGGTTTGCCTCCTCATTTGCAGCATTTGCACATGCAGGATAAAGTCCGCCATCGTCGATAGCCTTACGGCAGACATTGATGAGACCGAATGTCTCATAGTCGGGTTCAAAGAATGTGAGTGTGCCGTACTCGGTCAGAGACAACTGTCTGACGGGAGACGGAATTCTGTTCGGGTAAGTCAGAGCATACTGAATAGGAATACGCATATCGGGCACACCGAGCTGTGCGATAACCGAGTTATCGCAAAACTCAACAAGCGAATGAATAACACTCTGACGGTGAACAACGATGTCTATATCGTTCGGGTTCATATCAAAAAGCCACACTGCTTCGATAAGCTCAAGACCCTTATTCATCATTGAAGCAGAGTCAATGGTTATTTTTGCACCCATACTCCAGTTCGGGTGATTGAGTGCCTCTTTAACAGTTACATTGCCGAGTTCTTCGCGCTTTTTGCCGAAGAACGGTCCGCCTGATGCTGTGAGAATAAGTCTTTTAATCTCTTTTTTATCAGCACAACCCTGAAGAGACTGGAAAATTGCCGAATGTTCACTGTCTACAGGCAGGATGCTGACGCCCTTTTCTATTGCAAGGTTCATAACAAGCTGACCGCCTGCAACAAGTGTTTCCTTGTTTGCAAGTGCAATTTCGCTGCCTGCGTTTATTGCCGCAACAGTGGGTCTGAGACCTGCCATACCTACAATACTGTTAAGCACATAGTCTGCGCCGAGTGAAGCGCACTCGCACACACCGTCCATACCGACAAGCACCTTTGTATCCGTATCTGCAACACGCACCTTAAGGTCTTCGGCTGCTTTTTCATCAACCATTGCCGCATATTTCGGTCGGAATTTTCTTATCTGCTCTTCAATAATGTCTGTGTTTGTACTCGCAGTCAGTGCGACAACCTCGTACCCCTGCATCTCGATAACCTCGAGCGCCTGTGTACCGATTGAACCTGTTGAGCCGAGCAGTGTTACTTTTTTACTCATAGTATCACCCTGATTACAACTTAAATTATATCACTTAATTATGTTAATTATGCTGACAATTGTATACATTGCAGGCAAAACAAAGATTGCACTGTCAATTCTGTCCATCATTCCGCCGTGACCGGGAATAAGATTACCGTAATCCTTGATGCCGTAGTTACGCTTGATAACTGATGCGGAAAGGTCTCCGAAGATGCTTATGACTGAAAGGACAAGCGAAATCGGAATAACCTCATACCAATCCCAACCTGTGAACGGAACACTGAAAAACCATTTTTTGAAAATAAAGAACATTATCAGGTTTGCAATTGCAGTGAAAGCCACACCGCCGATTGCGCCCTCCCAGGATTTTTTCGGGCTGATGACGGGCGCCATCTTGTGTTTGCCGAAAAACACACCTGTGAAGTAAGCAAACGTATCCGTAAGCCACGCACAGAAAGCACTGAAAAGAATCAGGTAAATTGCGTGTGATTCGATATGTCCTGTATCGCCCGGGAACTGCCAGTTGTAAAGTCTTGTCCAACAGGCAATCGCGTTCGGCACAGCCAACGATGCAATCAGACACATTGACACCTGGTCAAACCTGACCTCTGAATTCCACTTTATCATCATTATAAGCAAAGTGATGAAATATACTGAAAGTGCTGCCATCGGAGTGATGCCGATTGCACCGAGCAGATTATATGAAGCGTTGAACGGGATAAAAGCACCCACCGCAATTGAAATCAGCTTCATCGGTAATTTTACTTTTACCACACTGCAGAGTTCATAAACAGAAAGTCCGCTCGCAATTGCGAGTATAATCGGTAAAAACGGTGTGTCCATAAAGCAAAGTAATGTGATTACCAGACCGGTACAAACCAATCCTGCAATAATTCGTGTTTTCATCATACACCTCCGAAACGTCTGTTACGGTTATTAAAGTCATCAATAGCTCTGTCAAGGTCAGCCTCGGTGAAATCAGGCCAGAGAATATCTGAAAACCAGAATTCAGAATAAGCTGACTGCCAGATGAGGAAATTCGAAAGTCTGTATTCACCACTCGGACGGATAATCAGGTCGGGGTCTGCCTGACCTGCTGTGTAAAGATTCTGAGAAATATCGTCCTCGGTGATGTCTTCGGGATTCATTTCACCGTCTTTGACCTTCTGTGCAATCTTTTTGACAGCATCAACAATTTCAAGTCTGCCGCCGTAGTTGATTGCGATATTTACATCGATACGGTCTGCGTCCTTTGAATCACGCTCGGTTGTGTCAAACCTGTCAATGATATCTGCAGGCACACCCTCACGGTGACCGAGAAAGTGGATTCGCATACCCTTCTGCTTGTTTTCCTCCTGACGCTCTTCCGCCTCGTCAAGATAATCACGGAAGAGATTCATCAGTGCGCTTACCTCTTCGGGAGGTCTGCGCCAGTTTTCGGTTGAAAAAGCGTAGAATGTGATGTATTTTACGCCGATCTCATTCGCATATTCACAGATTCTGCGGAAAACATTTGCACCTGCCTTGTGTCCTTCCGAACGTGCAAGACCGCGCTGTTTTGCCCAACGGCCGTTGCCGTCCATGATTATGCCTATATGTTCAGGAATTTTTCTTTCCATTTTTCTTACCTCGAAATAAAAGGGCAGACTGTGTAGCCTGCCCTGATTTTCAAATTTGTCAGACTGCTTGAATTAGTTTTGCGTGCCGACTCAGATTTCCATAACTTCTTTTTCTTTTGCAACTGCGATTTCGTCAACCTTCTTAACGAATTCGTCAGTGATCTTCTGAAGCTCGTTTTCACCGTTCTTAAGATCGTCCTCTGTGATTTCAGAAGCCTTCTGCATCTTCTTGATCTTATCGATAGAATCACGGCGGACTGCACGGATAGCTACCTTTGAATCCTCTGCAAGCTTCTTGATATCCTTAACGATTTCCTTACGTCTGTCTTCTGTAAGAGCAGGGAAAGTAAGGCGGATTACTGTACCGTCATTCTGAGGATTGATACCGATATCTGATGCAAGGATTGCCTTGTAAATCGGTTCAAGTGAAGACTTATCCCACGGCTGGATAACAAGAATTCTTGCCTCTGCAACAGAGATAGCAGCCATCTGATTGATAGGTGTGGGAACTCCCCAGTAATCAACCTGAATCTTGTCAAGCACTGCAGCGTTTGCACGGCCTGCACGGATTGCAGCATACTCTTCCTTGAGCACGTTTGTTGTTTTTGTCATTTTTTCTCTTGTTGAGCTGTAAACTTCTTTCATAACAATATCTCCTTAAAGCTATTTTATATTAAATTATTCTTTTACAAGTGTACCGATGTTTTCACCCTTGACTGCACGGATAATGTTCTCCGGATCTTCAAGATTGAAAACAAGTATTGCAATTGAGTTATCTCTGCAGAGTGATGCTGCTGTACTGTCCATAACCTTGAGTCCCTTTGCAAGAACCTCGGAATGAGTAAGCACATCGTACTTGACAGCGTCATCAAACTTGTTCGGGTCTTTATCGTAAACACCGTCAACATTTGTTGCCTTGAAGATAACATCTGCTTCGATTTCAGCTGCACGGAGTGCTGCTGTTGTATCTGTTGAGAAGAACGGACAACCTGTACCGCAGCCGAAGATTACAACTTCGCCGTTTTCGAGGTATTTAACTGCATCTCGTGCAACAAACGGTTCAGCGATAGGCTGCATTGCCACTGCTGACATAACACGTGCCTTAACACCCAACTGCTCAAGTGCTTCGCAGAGTGCGAGAGAGTTCATAACTGTTGCAAGCATACCCATATTGTCTGCTCTTGTTCTGTTCATTGAGCCTGAGCTTCTGCCTCTCCAGAAGTTGCCGCCGCCGACAACAAGTCCGACCTGAACACCCATATCTGCAACCTTTTTAACGTATGTGCAGACATTGGTGACCATATCAAAATCAATACCGTGACCCTGCTCACCTGCAAGGACTTCACCGCTTAATTTAAGTAAAATTCTTTTAAACATCAATAACCCTCCATCGTATGTGATGTGATCAGTAATATTTTACTTTAAAACACGGTTTATGTAAAGTGAAAAACGAAAAATTTCACAGATTTTTTAAATTTTTATCTTTATTTATTACGCAGTTCAATGTATAATACTTGTTAGTAAAAAACGGAGGCTGAATCATGCTCAATTTCATCGCCAGAAACACCCCGAAGGTAAAGGATAATTTTACAATAAAATTCATTGAAGCCGATAATGGTTGCGATTGTTACGAAGTATATGCCGAGGATAAGAAAATTGTCCTTGCAGGTAACAGCAATTTAAGTCTTTGTATGGCTTTTTACCGTTATCTCAACGAGTGCTGTAACATCGTTATCACAAGCGGTGATTATGACGTTTCTCACATCGCAACAACTCCCCTTCCGACGGAGAAATTTACACGCACGGTAAAGCAGAAAATCCGTGCACGTACAAGCTACGAAATGTTCTCTCTTGAGGGTAACTACTGGGGCTTTGACCGTTGGGAAAAAGAAATTGACTTTATGGCTATGCACGGTATCAACACTGCATTTCAGCCTGTTGGTTTTGACGGTGTGCTTTACCGTACATTGCGTGAAATCGGCGTCGCAGAAGATGCCGCTGCAGACTTTTTAAGCGGCCCTGCATACCTTACGCGTCAGCTGACAGGTAATGTTGCTGCTATGAATTCAGTTCACAGCAAAGATTATCTTGAAAGAAAAATTTATATCGGTAAAAAAATCACCGAGCGTGAAAAAGAACTCGGCATAACGCCCGTTTTCCCTGCACTTATTCCGAGTGTACCGTTCAATCTGCGCCGTAAGTATATGAGGATGGACATCTTCAAGGCTCCGATGTGGTACAATTTACCTCCGATTTTCTACATAAAAGCCGAGAATGCGTTCTTCGGAATTTTCAACAGAAAATTCCTTGAAATTCAGCGTGAAGCACTCGGAGAGACAGATGCGTTTTTCTTTGAACCTCTTTACGATGTCGACAAAAAAGGCTATAATTCATATCTTGTATCCATCGGCAAGGCTCTTGTTGAGTCACTTACCGCACATAACGAAAATGCAGTCTGCTACACACATCTGAGTTCAATCAGCGATGACTTTTTCAAGAAGGTTTCAGCTGAAAAATTTATAATTATCAACGATTCCAAGGACGAAAGACCGCAGTTCCTTCAGGATAAAAAGCACCTTGTTGCAATCAAGGGTAACTCTTACGGAAGAACAGGACTCTGCGGTGATGTGGACACGGTCAGCCGTTGTCCGTACGCAGTTTCTAAAAGTGAAAACCTGCTCGGCACGGCACTCGAGATTGACACATTCTCCGAAAATCCGATGTACTGTGCAGTTGCTCTTAACGCAACAACGGCAGACGAGGCTTTCGATGCGGATGAGTTCGTAAAGGACTACGCCGCAAAGCGTTACCGCACGGAGGATTTTGCAGATGATATTATCAGACTCAAAAATCTCTGTTACAATACCGACGAATGTGCAGGTTCAATTATCTGTGCAAGACCGTCAACAAGGCTTAAGCACACCGCACCGTACGACACGCTCGAAAGAAAATTTGACTGCAGTGAGCTTTACGAAATTGCAAAAAGCATCGTCGAAAGTGACGCAAGAAAGAACGACAAAATGCGTCTTGACCTTGTGTGCATTATCCGTCAGTTCCTCGGTGAACTTG
The DNA here is from genome assembly GCA_045648745.1 of Acutalibacteraceae bacterium. Taxonomy (GTDB): domain Bacteria; phylum Bacillota; class Clostridia; order Oscillospirales; family Acutalibacteraceae; genus CAG-488. Next base: position 35,482 of record JAZROM010000085.1, read on the forward strand.
CTTACCCGATTTACCTGAAAGCAACAGAGTTTTTCAAGGCAGAAAATGTACGCAATTATGAACAGGCAAGTAATCTCTTCCTTGAAATCTGTCAGGATATGGACAGACTTCTCAAGACTCAGGAAAGCCTTAATCTTTCGTCAAAATTTGAAGAGGCACACGCGCTCGGAAACAACAAGGACGAGCTACAGGCAATCGACATAAACTTCCTCATGTACCACACAATCTGGGGTCCGTTTGACCGCAGTATCCTCTACGATACCGCGTGGTGTGAATGGGGAGGAATGATCAAGGATTTCTACGCTCAACGTTGGTTTATGTACTTCCGTGCACTTGCCGCATACTTTGACAATCCGAAGAAACTCAAGGACTTCTCAAGGAAACAGCCCCTTGACCGACACGAGTACAAAAAGTCGTATCAGCACAAGAGACTTGCAGCATTTGAAAATAATTTTCTTGAAAATTACATTCCGAGAAAAGACGGAATCGGCGAAGAAGACACCCTCGAAGTCGCAAAAGAAATTCTTGCAAAGTATTCTGAGGTTGTTTATCAGTTTTAATTGAATAAAAATTTTAAGCGAGTATGCGTTATGCATACTCGCTTAAATTTATTTTATCTGAGATTAGATATTTTTGCGATTACTTTTGCAAAAAAAGACTTATTTTTTCTTTGGTTTTTTTCTTTAAAATCTCGCCACTCTTCAATAGATGAGGCCAATGCATCCGCTTCCTTTATAAGGCTTCTATCGACCTTCATATCGGCAAAATAACCCCTTTTACCAACTAACGTATCAATAATTTTTTTCTTATAAAATCCGTCTTTATCGATGTTGTCATTTTTTAACAGATTTTCAAGAGTTGCAAAATAACCTTTAACCCAACGCTCACAGGTAATCTTGTTGAATTCGGGATAAGCATTCTTAAGCTTATAATGAATCTCTCTCCAGTCATCAATACTTTTGAGTGCCTTATCAGTCATCGCACTGCGTGCCATTGTTCCTTCTTCATTTTTTCTGTAGTAATAAAAAGACTCATTAATATATCCGGCTGATTCAGATGCTAAATAAACATCGGGAAGAACAAACCCTTCTTCATAAATCAACCCTTCCGGAAATCTTATGTTTTTGAACAGATGCGATTTATATAACGCACTCCACATAATAGCAGTGAAACACTTTCTTCTTGAATATGGTGCAGTTAAAAAATTCTCTATTATCTGTTTACGGCTAAAGATAAACTCTTCACCCGTATCTTCATCATCTGTTAACTCGCCATCTTCAGTTGAACTTACATCCATGTACGCCGCACGAACAAAGTCAAGGCTATTTTTTTCTGCAACATCAAGCATCTTTTCCACCATATCATACCTGATATAATCATCACTGTCTACAAACATCAGATAATCGCCCTTCATTATATCAAGAGCTGTATTTCTTGTCCCACATTGACCTTTATTAGATTGATGAACAACAACGATTCTTTCGTCTTTTTCTCCCCAAACATCACATAACTGCGGTGTACCGTCTACAGAACCATCATCAACCAGAATTACTTCAATATTCTTATAACTCTGAGAACAAATACTATCAAGACATCTGTTAAGATATTTTTCTACATTATAAGCCGGCACGATAATCGAAACAAGTTTCTCCATATAAGCTCCTTCGAAAACTTTATAACATAATTATGCCAGACAATTTGTTGGCTGTTTATTTAACACCCTTAATCTTCACACTGTAGCCATACTTACCGCTCTTGAGCTTATACGGCTCGTGGAGGCAGGCATTACCCGGCATATCACCGCCGACACCTCTCTGACGGTGGTCGATATTAAGTGTAAGGAAATTATCCTTCTTAAGCTCATAAAGGTGCTTTGCACTTTCGAGATGTTCCTGTGAATACTCTCGAAGGCTGAAGTCAAAGGTCTTATCCGAAGAAATTTCAAATCCGTAACCCTCGTCATTTGTAACAGTCACGCGTCTTGTGTCTGTTCTGTTGCCGTTTTCCTGCGGACGCATATATCTGTGTTCAAGGGTTTCGGGTGTTGCGTTATAGATGCCGACCTTCTGACCTGTCTTACGGTCGATATATGCTTCGTGCGGTCCTCTGCCGTACCAGTTGACGTTACAGAATTCCTTATTGATGCCGAGTCTTGCACCTGCTTTGACCATCGGCAATACGAGACCTGTCATATCAAGGCTCAATTCGATTGTACCGTCAACATTGAAGATGAACTGTGTCTTCACATCCTTTGCAAGAGGTGCAGACCAGGTTGTGCAAACGAAAACAGAACCGTTAAGTGTTGAAACATGAGTATGCTTCACCTTGACCATACGGCTGACGCAATCCCATGTGTAAAGCGGATTGATGCGTTTGAACATCGGTGCAAAATTGAAGTAATTGACATCGTTATCCGTAAGCGGACGGAAGAAATTAGGACGGTATGTGAGCGAAGTATCAAGCACATTGCCCTTGCCGAAATCAAGGTAAACAAGTTTACCGTCAAAGAATCTTGCAGTAGTCTCGCCTGCCTGAATATTGTAAACACCGTCGATAAATCTGCAGGAAACAACGCCCGGCTTTGCTTTATCTATGGGCTTTTCGTTGCTTACAACAAACTGTGAAAAGCTGATTTCTTCATCCCTTTGATGCCACTCATTCTTTGACTTGTAACGATAAGAAAGAGTGAGGATGTATTCACCGTCTTTGAAGTTTGTCTTGTACGGAATTTCAAATTCTTTCTGTGTCTGCGGTGCGATACCGTCAAGGCTTATCTTACCGCTTTCAACCCTCTTGCCATCGCGTGTGATTGTCCACACTGCATAAGCATAATCAAGGTCAACAAAATAGTTTTTATTCTTGACAGCAAAAGTCTGCTTTTCAAGGTCAACTTCCACTGCACTGATATTTGAATAAACCTGCTTTACTTCGTAATATGCAGGATGCGGAATACGGTCTGCACCGATAATTCCGTTCGCGCAGAAGTAAAAACTTGAGTTACCTTCCTTGAAGTCACCGCCGTAAAGCCACTTTTCCTGACCGTCTTCAACAACACGGATTGACTGGTCAACATAGTCCCAGATAAATCCGCCTGTCATATGGTCATAATTTTCAAAATCATCCACATATTCCTTGAAGTTACCAAGGCTGTTCTCCATTGCGTGAGCATACTCACAATAGATAACGGGGTGTGTCTTGAATGTTTCTGCAGGTACGGGCTTATTGTCCGCTGCGAGAGCATTTGCTACGTTATCAAAGAGTGTTGTCTTGATTTCTTCCTGATTTACAAGCTGCTTTACGATACGCTCTGTCGGGTACATACGGCTGATGAAATCAGACTTTGTAAAATCAAAGTCACCCTCATAATGAATCGGATAAAGGTCGCAGAGTTCAAGCATAGCTTCTTTCATACGAGAGAAGTTCGTGCCGTCGCCTGCCTCGTTACCGAGTGACCAGAAGCAGATACAAGCGTGGCTTCTGTCACGAAGAACCATACGCTGTGCTCTGTCCACAACAGCTGCAGTCCACAAAGGATTATCACCCGGAACATTCTTTCTTCTTACGCCGTGTGTCTCAACGTCGCACTCGTCCATAACATAGAAGCCGAGTTCGTCACAGAGCTCATAAAGGAACGGATCATCGGGATAATGACTTGTTCTGATAGCGTTGATGTTTGCCTGTTTCATAAGATACAGATCTTTGTAGAAAGTCTCACGGGGTACTGCCCAACCGTGGTCGGGGTGGAAGTCATGACGGTTAACGCCCTTGATAATAACCTTCTGACCGTTGACATAATAAACATTGCCGATAATCTCGACACGCTTGAAGCCGATTCTTATCTGCTTTTTGACAATGCACTTTTTGTTTTCATACAAAGCGACCTCGAGCTTGTAAAGCTCGGGAGTTTCTGCTGACCACTTGCGTGCGTTCTTTTCCGTATGCTTGATGTTTATAACTTTTTTGTTTGTCTTCTTGTCATAAATAACTTTGCCGTCAAGACTTACTTTACAGGTAACCTCTGCCTCACGGCTGAGAGTTACCGTAAGATCAAGAATACCGTTTTTGATTTTTTCGTCAAGTGTTGCGGCTGCATAGATATCCTCAATAGTTGTCTCGGGCTCAGCAACAATGTAAACGTCACGGTAAATACCTGATAACTGCCACATATCCTGATTTTCAAGATAAGTTGCATCACTGAAGCGCATAATCTTAACTGCGAGAAGGTTTTCGCCACCAACAACAAAGTCTGTAACATCAAACTCTGCAGGCGTCATTGAACCCTGAGAGTAGCCGACATACTTGCCGTTGAGGTAAACATACATTGCAGACTTTGCTGCACCGAAATGCAGGATGAGTCGTCTGCCGTCAAAGTTTTCGGGCAGAGTAAAAGTCTTGCGGTAAAGACCGATTTCGTTTTTTGAATGGCTTACTTTCGGAATTTCAGACTCAACCGTTGAAACCTGCGGCGGCATGAATGAGCAAAGGTAAATCGGCTTGCCGTAGCCAAAGCTCTGCCACACAGACGGAACGGGAATCTCGTCCCACTCGTAATCATAGAAGCCCGGCTGCTCGAAGCAGGCAGGTTCATCTTTAATTCCCATCTGCCAATAAAACTTCCAGATACCGTTAAGACTTAATTTATACTTTGATTCGTCGGGGTTTGCCTTGTCCTTCAGGTCAAACGGAAGTGCAAGGTTTCTGCCGTCGAGTTTATTCTCCTTGAAAAATAAAGGGTTTTCCCATTTGTGCAAATTTGCGTTCATAGTAAATCCTCCCAAGCGTAGTTACAGTTATTATAACTTGTATATGCTTTTTAGTCAAATAAAAAACTGTATAAAATTTTGTATTATAGTGTTGTAAAAAATCCATATTCATATTATAATAAAATGTATTTTGAAATTGAGGGTGTTTCAAATGGCAAAAATAGGTTTTGACAACGAAAAATATCTGCAGATGCAATCCGAACACATTAAAGAGCGTATCAACAAATTCGGCGGTAAACTTTACCTTGAATTCGGCGGTAAACTCTTTGATGATTTTCACGCTTCACGCGTGTTGCCCGGCTTCGCTCCCGACAGTAAAATAAAAATGCTCGAGCAGCTCAAGGACCAGGCAGAGGTTGTTATCGTCATAAATGCGGCGGATATTGAAAAGAATAAAATCCGCGGCGACCTCGGCATCACTTATGACCTTGATGTGCTTCGTCTTATCGACGCTTTCAGAAATATGGAGATTTACGTCGGCAGTGTTGTTATGACACGTTACCAGAATCAGCCTGCAGCAGACGCTTTCTGTAAGAGACTCTCTTCACTCGGCATCAAGGTGTACAAGCATTTCTCTATCGAGGGTTATCCTTCAGACATCGAAAAGATTGTCAGTGACGAAGGCTTCGGCAGAAACGAATATATTGAAACAACACGCTCACTCGTTGTTATGACTGCTCCGGGTCCCGGAAGCGGTAAAATGGCTACCTGCCTTTCTCAGCTTTACCACGAGCATAAGCGCGGTGTAAGTGCAGGTTATGCAAAATTTGAAACCTTCCCCATCTGGAATCTTCCCCTCAAGCACCCCGTAAACCTCGCATATGAGGCAGCTACCGCTGACCTTAACGACGTCAATATGATTGACCCGTTCCACCTTGAAGCATACGGTGAAACAACAGTCAACTACAACCGTGACGTGGAAATCTTCCCCGTACTTGCAGCAACTTTTGACCAGATTTACGGTGAATGCCCGTACAAGTCCCCGACTGATATGGGTGTTAACATGGCAGGTAACTGCATCTTTGACGATGACGCTTGTTGCGACGCTTCAAGACAGGAGATTATCCGTCGTTATTACGCAGAACTCTGTGCTGTCAAAAAAGGTCTCGGAAGCAAAGAGACTGTCAATAAAATCAAACTCATTATGAAACAGACGGGCATCACCACCGATGAACGTCCCGTAATCGCAAAGGCTCTTGCAAAAGCTGAAGAGACAGGTAACCCTGCTGTTGCGATTGAACTTGGTGAAAACGATATCATCACAGGTAAAACATCACTTCTTATGGGAGCAAGTGCTGCCGCAGTGCTTAACGCTCTTAAGAAGCTTGCAGGTATTGATGAGGATGCACTTCTCATTTCACCCGATGTCATTGAACCCGTGCAGGAGCTTAAAGTGAAGTATATGGGCAATCACAATCCGAGACTTCACGTTGACGAGGCTCTCATCGCTCTTTCTGTTTCTGCGGCACACGACCCGAGAGCACAGCTTGCAATCGAGCAGATTCCTAAACTCCGCGGAATGCAGGCACACGCAACGGTTATCCTCACAAGCGGTGACGAGTCAATGTTTAAAAAATTCGGCGTAAACCTCACCTGCGAACCGCAGTATCAGACAAAAAAGCTTTATCATAAATAATCAAAACATACTCTTGTAAAAGGGTGTCGTTTTTTGGTACAATATAAACATCAAATGAAAAGGGGTTTTATTTATGTCAAACCTTACAAATGCATTTTGCAGAGTATATCAGAAAACTTTCAAGCTGGTTATGCCTGTTTTTAACTGGGATGAGCCCGAGCTTCTCAAGGGGCCCGGTGCAATCAAGGATTTACCCGCACTTGTTAAGTCAAAGGGTGTTTCCAACGTTCTTATCGTTACTGATAAGGGTCTTATGAGCCTTCATCTTCTCGACAGCCTTTTTGAAAATCTTGACAAGCAGAACATCAAGTACACCGTTTACGATGGTGTTCAGCCCAACCCGTCAATCGAAAACATTGAAGAAGCAAGAAGAATCTATCTCAAGAACAACTGCGAGGGTATCATCGCATTCGGCGGCGGTTCACCGATGGACTGTGCAAAAGTAGCAGGTGCACGAGTATCAAATCCGAGCACAAGCGTTTCACAGATGCGTGGTCTTCTTAAGGTTTTCAAGAAGCTTCCCCCGTTCTTTGCAGTTCCCACAACAGCAGGTACAGGTTCCGAGACAACTCTTGCTGCTGTTGTATCAAATATGCAGACACACGAAAAGTACGCTATCAACGAC
>JAZROM010000086.1:0-15342 GCA_045648745.1 Acutalibacteraceae bacterium
TATACTATGACCGTGTCGTCAACGAGTACATACTTTACCCGACCAAGGTTGACCGTTGGGACTTTATTTCTACGGACAGTAAATATATGTATATCGCAGAGCGTGTTTATATAGATATGGACGGCTATATAGTCTATGACAAAGAAAATAATTTTCTGAAAACCGACCTGAAATATGTCTACACCGATGCTGAAGGTAACGAATACTACCGTGCAGATGAAATCAGGTTCAATCACAAGGGTGAAATGAAGCTTAAAAATAAAGACTAAATATTGAAAAAAGTTGACATTTATCTTAATCAATGATAAACTTTTTGTAATAAGAATCGAATATGGTTGGAACTAATGATAGAGGTGCGGTTCAATACAATTAGCTCTCATAGGTCAAGGCAACGCAGAGAGTGAAAAGATTAACCGCCGAAGCATAGGCAATTTGCCTTATGAACCTATGCTGGGACGTTGCAGAATATGTAACGTACTGTCACATTTTGTGGGGTGCTGTCAAGTAGGTCTTTATAACAAGGGACGTGGTTGGAGTACTGACCATGTCCTTTTCTTTATAAATTAATGGAGGGTTTTTAGTATGACAAAAACAAAGAAAATTGTCTTAGCTGTAGTCGCAGTCGCAATTGTAGCACTTCTTGCATTTGCTGCTGTAAACGGCGGTCACCTTGCAACAGCACCTTGTGTTGATTGCGGCGGTGCAGGTCTTGTTGAAGAAGCTGCTTGTGAAACCTGCGGTGGCGAAGGCAATGTAACAGCATCGTGGTGGGCACTTGTTCCCCCGGTTATTGCTATCGGTCTCGCACTTATAACAAAGGAAGTTTATTCTTCACTCTTCATCGGTATTGTTGCCGGTGCTATCCTTGGTTCAAACTTCAGCTTTACAGGTACAATGGATCTTATCACAGGCAATGCCCTGATTGACGCTGTTTCAGGAACAGCAGGTATCTTTATTTTCCTTGTTGTTCTCGGTGTTATTGTTGCACTTGTCAATAAGTCAGGCGGCTCTGCAGCATTCGGTGCATGGGCAGAAAAGCACATCAAATCAAGAGTCGGCGCAATGCTTGCAACTTTTGTTCTCGGTGTACTTATCTTCATCGACGACTATTTCAACTGTCTTACAGTCGGTTCAGTTATGCGTCCCGTTACAGACAGCAAGAAGGTTTCACGTGCAAAGCTTTCTTACCTCATCGACGCAACAGCAGCTCCGATCTGTATGATCGCTCCCATCTCTTCATGGGCAGCAGCAGTTGCTTCTTATGCTCCCGAGGGAGAGGGTCTTTCACTCTTTATCAAAGCTATTCCCTATAACTTCTATTCACTTCTTACACTTGTTTTCATCGTTGTAATCAGCCTTATGAAGTTTGATTACGGCCCGATGAGAATTCACGAAGTTAACGCAAAGCTCAAGGGCGACCTTTACACAGCAGGTGAAAAGGCAGAAGTTGCTGACGAAGGCCACAATGCAAAGGGTAAGGTTATTGACCTTGTTCTTCCGATCATCGTTCTTATCATTGCTTGTGTATTCGCTCTTGTTTACAACGGCGGTATCCTTGACGGTTCAAACTTCATCGATGCATTCTCAAATACAGACGCAACAGTAGGTCTTCCGTGGGGTAGCCTTATTGCGCTTGTATTTGCAATCGCATATTTCTGCATCCGTAAGGTTGTTACATTTAAAGAAGCTATGGAGTGTATTCCTAAGGGCTTCGTCGCAATGGTTCCCGCAATCCTTATTCTTACATTCGCAACAGCTCTTAAGAATATGACAGGCGTTCTCGGTGCAAAGCCGTTCGTTAACGATGTTATGAGCAACGTTCCCGACAGTCTTGCAAGCTTCATTCCTGCAATCGTATTCCTTGTTGCTTGCTTCATCTCTTTTGCAACAGGTACATCATGGGGTACATTCGGTATTCTTATTCCGATCGTTATCACAATCTTCGATGCAGGCGATCCGCTTCAGATTATTGCAATGTCAGCTTGTCTTGCCGGTTCAGTCTGCGGCGACCACTGCTCACCGATTTCAGATACAACAATTATGTCATCTGCAGGCGGTCAGTGTAACCACCTCAACCACGTTTCAACACAGCTTCCGTATGCAATTTCAGTTGCTGCTATCTCCTTTGTGATGTACATCATTGCAGGTTTTGTAAACAGTGCAGCAATTGTTCTTCCTCTCGGTGCAGTTGTTACAGTTGTATTCCTCTTCGTTATGAAGGGCATTATGGCTAAGAAATACGGCAAGGACAATATCTGATTATTCTGATTTCAAAAGACTCTGACCCAAAAAGTCAGAGTCTTTTTTGTTGATTTTACACAAAGTAATTAAGGGTGGAAATTTAAACAATTTGTAAAATGATAAATATCGACAAAAAAATTGCGCTTTTACTCTTGTAAAAATCTTGCAAATAGTTTAAAATAACTGTGTTATGCCGTAGTATACGGCGAAAACATAAGAAAAGGAATGAATGTAATGGCTAACGAAAAGTCAAAGGCAGAACAGTACCGCGATGAGCGAAAGGCTCGTATTGCGGAAGCTGCAAAAAAGAATGCCAAAAATATGGAGAAGAAGAACACAGCTAAAAAAGCTGCAAACAAGATTATCTCTCTTGTTCTTGCTGCTGTAATTGCTCTCGGTGCAGTTGCGATTGTGTTCAATTATTACGGTGCGGTTGACAGAACAATCAGCATCGGCGGTGTAGGCAAAGATCAGAAGGTTACAATGGCTGAGTATGAGTACTACTATATGCAGACATACAGCCAGTTCCTTAACCTTGTATCACAGTACAGCTCAATGGGTTATGATTACGGTTTTGATACATCTCTCCGTCCGTCTGAGCAGACAACAACAACTAAGGACGCAGAAGGCAAAGAGATCTCTTGGGAACAGTACCTCCGCGATGCAACAATCGACCAGATCAAGACACAGAAGGCTTACTACAACGAGGCTCTCAAGGCTGGTTACGGTGAGCTTACAGAGGCTGAAGAAGCAGCAATCGAAAAGCAGATCGAAGCTATCCGTGAGCAGGCAAATGCTACACAGACTTCTGACGGTCAGGAAAAGCCGAGATATTCTCTTAACGCATATCTTCGTATGAACTACGGCGGATTTATGAACGCACGTTTCCTTAAGAAGATTATGAAGGCTGAAACAATCACATCAAAGTATTATCAGGAGCAGATCAAGACTCTCAAGGAAGGTTACGACCAGGCTGAGATTGACAAGACCTACAACAAGGATAAGGATGCTTACGATGTAGTTGATTTCAGAATCTATCAGTTCACAAAGTCAACTCTCTCTGCTTCTGACGGTGAGTCTGATGCAGCACTCAAGAAGCGTCAGACAGAGGCTGATGCAAAGGTTGAGAAGGACGCAAAGGACTTCCTTGCAGCAGCTAAGGATGAAGCATCATTCGTAGCAAAGGCTAAGGAACTCAACTCAAAAAATACAGCATACGATGTTGATAAAGAAACATTGGTAAGAAGCCAGCTTAAGAGCGACATCACAAGCAACTTCACAGAAGAGATGGCAAAGTGGCTCTTTGATGATAAGACAGCTAACGGTTCAGTCAAGATGTTCACATCTTCTGACAAGAAGACATACAGCGTTGTTGTTGTAACAGGCGCAGCACATCAGGCAGAAACAGTTACTGTTCGTCACATCCTCTTCGCAACAACAGATATGCAGACAGGCAAGGATCTTACCGAGGCTGAGATCGCACAGAAGAAGAAGGATGCTGAAGCAGCACTCAAGGAATTTGAAGAGGGCGATAAGACTGCAGACAGCTTCGGCGCTCTTGCAGCAGAGCTTACAGAAGATACAGGTTCACAGTCAACAGGCGGTCTTTACGAGAACGTTCTTCCCGGCACAATGGTTGCAGAGTTCGATTCATGGATCTTTGACAAGGCTCGTGCAGAAGGTGATACAGCTATCGTTGAGACAGATTACGGTTACCACGTAATGTACTTCGTAAGCAAGAATGGTTCATACTACGATGCAACAATCCGTGCAGATATGGCTTCAAAGGAATTTGAAACAGAAGCTGCAGCACTTCTTGCAGAGGATACTTATGAAGTAGGCTTTGGTCCTCGTCGTCTTGAGTTTGCTGAAGACAAGATGATCGATAAGATCATGAAGCTCCTTTCACAGTCAGCTCAGTAAACAAAACATTTATGCCCGGATGCTCAGCATCCGGGCTTTTTCATGCAAAAAAACAGTAACAACCTTTCAGATGTTACTGTTTTTGTTTTCATATTGAATTTATTTTACTTCTGTAAAATGTACCATAAAGCTCATTCCGCAGTAGAAATCTCCACCGTATGAAAGATTTACACCTGCGTTCATGAGAATTGCACCTGAGTATATTTCACCGTCTGCTTCATTTTTATACAGCTTGTTTTCATCAAGTCCCTTGAGACGGATGTTGAGGAAGGGATGCTGAGTTCTTGTTTTGATAACAACCGTAAGAAGAGTTTCACTCTTATCCTTTGCTACAAATGACCACGCGCACTTGAATTCATCATCGGTCGGTGCGATGATTCTGTAAAGGTCACCGTAGTGAGTAAGGTCGTAATACTTATGGTAAAGCTCAGATGTTTTTCTGACAGTTTCCTTGTCCTCTTCGGTAAGGTGCTTCGGGTCGAGCTCGTAACCGAAGGTACCCCACAATGCAACTGCAGCCTTTGTCTCAAGTCCTGTACGGTCACATGCGGAAACGTGTGCGCCCATACTTGAAGCAGGGTAACACATTGATGTGCCGAACTGGATTCGGAGACGCTCAATCGGGTCTGTGTTGTCAGAACACCATGTCTGAGGCATATAGTAAAGCATACCGGGGTCATAACGACCGCCGCCGCCTGCACAGCTTTCAAAAAGAATGTCAGGGAATGCAGAGGTGATTCTGTCCATAAGCTCATAAGTACCGAGAATGAAGCGGTGGAAGAATTCCTTCTGATGCTTTTTGTCAAGAAGCATTGATGCGGGTTCGGAAATCGGACGGTTATAGTCCCACTTGAGATATGCGATATTGTTCTTTGAAAGAACGTCATACATCTGGTTGAAGATGTTATCTCGTACATCCTGTCTTGTCATATCAATAACATACTGATATCTTCCGGGAGAAATATCTCTGCCCTCAACATGTACGCACCAGTCGGGATGTGCTCTGTAAATATCAGAGTCGGGAGAAATCATTTCAGGCTCAAACCAGATACCGAATTCCATTCCTTCTGCATTTACTCTTTCAATAAGCTTTGAAAGAGGTCCGTTGAGTTTATCTTCATTTACAAACCAGTCTCCGAGTGAACAGTTGTCACCGTTACGCACACCGAACCAACCGTCATCCATAACAAGCAATTCACAGCCGAGGTCTTTTGCCTGTTTTGCGTAGCGTACAAGTGTTTCGTCGTCAAAGTCGAAGCCTGAACCTTCCCAGCTGTTGATAAGAAGAGGACGCTTTTTCTTCTTCCATGTGCCGCGGATAAGATTGTTGGCATAAAAATCGTGGAAAGTACGGCTCATTTCACCAAGACCGTTTGCCGAGTAAGCCATAACAGCCTCAGGTGCCTGAAATTCTTCACCAGGCTCAAGCACCCAAGTGAAATCGATGGGATTGATACCCATAACAAGACGGGTACAATCCATATAGTCGGTTTCAATATCGATTGCAAAGTTACCGCTGTAAACGAAGTTGAAGCCGAATGCATCGCCGTAATCCTCACCGCCGTTATCGTCAACAAGCGCCACAAACGGATTGTGGTTGTGGCTTGATGAACCTCTCTTACTTGCGACGGACTGAATACCGTGTGCAAGGTGGCGTGTCTGTACGCTTCTTTCGCGAAGCCATGTGCCGTAGAGATTAATCATATTGTAGTTCATTGACGGGAAATTGACGCAACAGCTTGCAACTTTTTCTATATCAAAAGCCTCGTTACCTGTATTTTCTATCTTGACACTTTGCGTAATTATGCTATGATTTTTAAAGGCGGTGTAGCAGAGTGTAACTTTTGCACCCGTGAACTTATCAACTGCATAAATTTCAAGTGTATCTGCCTCGTCGTCAGAGTTGCAGTATGTATGGGGAAGACCTTTGAGCTTCGGTTTACCGCTGTAGATTTTGTGGTCAACATATCTGATGTCGGTTGTGCTTCTGCCTTCGCTGTCTCTGATTGAGAGAGCTGCAAGACGGTAGTCACCGCTGCCGTTACAGGCATATTCCATCGGCTGAATGTCGGTTGAAAACAAGCCGTCATCTGCTGTTGACGCGGTCAGGGGAGAAATGGAAGCAAATCCGCCTCTGAATGCAGTGTTTATAAGATTATTGTCGGGCAGCTTCTTTCCGTAATAAAGGTGAACAAGGAATTCACCGCGGAAAATCCCGATTACATAAGTAGAATTGAGCGAATCAATTTTAAAAATTCTTCGTTCTTTGTCAAAAGAAATTGGCATATTATTCGTCCTTTCCGAGTAAGGTTTACTCGTCTGTAATTTTATCATATCGTTTCTTTATCGTCAACAATAAAGGGTGTTTACTTTATGGAAAAGAAAAATATTCACAAAGACCACAGACAACGCGTCAGAGCGAGGTACTTAAGTGAGGGTATCGGCTCAATGGCTGAACATAATATCGTTGAACTGCTTCTGTTTTTCGGCATACCGTACAAGGATACAAACGATATTGCACATTCGTTGGTCGAACGCTTCGGCGACCTTAACGGGATACTTGATGCACCGATTGAAGAGCTGATAAAGACAGAGGGTGTGGGTGAAAACACTGCCACACTTATAAAGCTTACCCGTGATATTTCGGTCAGGTATTTTGAAAAGAAAAGCTTTGACAGATTATCTGCAAGTGAGGGTAATCGTATAACAGATTTTATCGAACTCAAATACAAGGGTGAAACACGCGAAATTGTTTATATGCTTACACTCGATTCAGGTGGTGGAGTTCAGCGCTGTGTCAAGGTGTGTGACGGTTCACCTGACAGTGCAACGGTTGACAACAGGGTTATAGTTGAAACTGCAATTCGTTTTGATACCAAGAACATTATCCTTATGCACAATCATCCAAACGGTTTTGCCGTACCGTCGGTTGCCGATGTAAAGGCAACGGAACAGCTCATTCCCGTTCTTGGTGCAATCGGAATCAATCTTGCAGACCATATCATTGTTTCCTGCGATGATAGTTTTTCCATGGCACGGAGCAACAAGTACGGTTATTTATTCCGTTAAGATATCCGTTTCTTCAGTTTCAAGACTGACCTTTTCTGCGATGTTTTCGTAACAGAAATAGTTGCCCTTAATATCAAAACCGTCGTCGGTTTCCGTTATTTCAATTTCGTGGTCTATTATCTGTGCGTGCAGGGTCTGATTGTAGCTTTCAAGTGCGTAATCATTAATTGCCATAAGCTTTGCTTCTGCGGGGCTTATGGTTTTTTCTTTTTCTTCAAAGGTTGTATATAGACGGTAGTTTATACCGAAGGGGAGAACCTTGCCTTTTATAACAAGTCTGCTTCGGTGCTCATAACAGATTCCGTCCTGTTTTGAAGGCGGAAAAATCTCTTTGCCGAGGATGTAAAGCGACCACACTTTTTTACTTTTCGGTACAAAAGTTGTAATCTTTTTCGGAGTATGCGTCTGCACATCAATGTGAGTTTTGGCAACCACATAACCGTCGGCATCCGCATAAAGATTTACCTGATATTTGTTTTCAGTCACACCGCTGATAATAAGGTCGCCCTTTGTCACGGTCTGCCCCGGGGTGGTCACTCCCGACCCTCGGTAAACTTCAAGCTTTTCAATCTGGCCGTCTTTTCGCGCGATGATGTTGGCGTAGCCCGAATGGGTCTCGATTTCAGGCTTTTCTTCGCGTTTTCGGATTTTGATTTCTGCAACACACCCCTTGAAATTGATTGCTGTCCACGATACTTCAGGAAGATTAAGTGCCGCTTCATTTTCAATTTTGGTTATGTCGAGTCTGCTTATTTTACTGCCCGTTGCAAGTCCTGCTTTTTCAAAAGCCTGAACAATTTCAGCACGGGAAAACTCTTCACTGCCACTGATTTCGATTATCCACACACGGCCCGACAATAAACCGAGCAGACAAAACATAACAGCAAGACCTGCAAGAAGACCTTTTCGTTTCAGGTGACGGTCGATGATAAACGGCAGACCGATTTTTTTGATAAGCTGCACCCTCATTGAACTCCTGTGAGCAACGGTGCGGATTTTTTTGTAGCCGTTGATGGTTGTTTTGGCAGTCATCCCGTTACCGCGTCGGTGCATATCCCATAAGGGAATATTTTCTGCAGTGCAGATGTTTACAAAACGCTCGGCAAATCCGTTTTCAGCACTGAACTCAACGCAACCGAGCAAGGAATTGAAAATATCTCTTGTAGTCATCAGTTGCAAAACTCCACTTTAACAATGAAGCCCTCCACCAGAGCCTGAGCCATCGAAAGTGAACGGATGTGGAGTGAATTGCCGACGAAGCAGACAGTCGTTTTGCCGAGATTAAGTTTTATACACTCGTCACTGTATTCCAACACGCTTTTGCACCCGTCAACAAGAGCGCAGGTGTTGGAAACAAGCTCGATATATCCGCAGTTTACACACACGTCCTCGGGCAAGTCAAGCATATCGCAGATTCGGTGCGAAAGGGGAGTCCTGAATTGTTGATAATCAGAAAAAGCCATAAAAATCTCCTATCATAACCAAGTGATTCTTTCACATATATATTTACGGGTGATTACCGTGAATAATTACAGGTTAAAAATCTTTTTCTCACTTTTTGCGGTTGTGAGCTTTGTTATTGCATTCTTTTATGACCCTGCAACAATGGTTACGGCGGTCAGCAAAGCGCTAACCTTGTGTGCAACAGCGGTCATACCGCCCGTGTATCCGTTTATGGTGCTTTCAGATTTTATTGTGCGTTCGGGACTGTGCGGAGTTGTCGGCAATTTTCTGTCACCTGCAACAAAATTTCTTTTCAATCTTTCTGGCAACACGGGTTGTGTGCTGCTGATGAGTGCAGTCGGAGGTTATCCTGTAGGTGCGAAGATGACGGCACAGCTGCTTGAAAACGGCAGTATTACGAAGTTACAAGCACGACGGCTGATGCTCTTCTGCGTGAATGCAGGACCTGCGTTTGTAATCGGTACGGTCGGCACGGTGATGCTTTCAAGCAGAAAAGCAGGTGTTATACTTTACCTTGCTTCGGTAATTGCATCCGTTTTTATGGGGATATTCCTGCGTTGCTTTGATTGCGAAAAAATAATTACTCGAAAAGATAAAACCGAGTTCGACACAAGCGTAATTTCACAAAGCGTTATGTACGGCACGGATTCGATGCTGATGATGTGCGGTTGGATTCTGATTTTTTCGTGCATCAACGCTTATATAAAAAAACTGCCGCTTGGTGAAACAACGCTTATCGGAATCAATATGATAACCGAGGTCACAAGCGGATGTGCGTCTGCGGTCGGGGTGTTTCCGGTCAGTATACAGGCACTTGTGATAGGATGGAGCGGACTGTCCGTACACTGTCAGCTTTTACCTTATGTAAAAGCCACGGGTTTAAGGCTCAGTCATTTTTTACTCTCGCGTATAATTCACGGCAGTCTTGCAACGGCACTTGCTACTGTGTTGTTCAGATTCTTTCCGTGTGAGGTCAGTGTGTTTTCCTCACAGTCAGAAATTCTGCCTGTTGCATTTTCGGTCTCTGCACCCGCTGCCGCCGCAATGCTTGTGCTGTGTGCATTTATGATTCTTGATAATAAAGCAAACGCTTACTTGAAACAGCGTACATAGTATGGTATAATATCCGCAGAGTAAAAGCTTAAGGATGATGAAAATGAGAAAATCCGTTCTTAATAAAGAAACAACGCCTGCGTGCGGTATTTGTGCGCACGGTATTCTTGCACCTGACGGTGAGAGTGTGCTTTGTGTCAAAACGGGCATCAGACAGCTTGATTCAAGTTGTCGCAGTTTTAAATACGACCCGTTAAAAAGAGTACCGCCTCGTCGCAAGAGTATGGGCAGTTTTACAAAAGAAGATTTTGAACTTTAATTTTTCAGGGACGCTATAAACGTCCCTTTTTGCTTTGGAGGTTAAATTATGTTGCGTTTTGACAGTGACTATATGGAAACGGCACACCCGAAAATTCTTGAAAAACTCACTGAGATAAATTTTGACAAAAACACAAGCTACGGCTTTGACGAATACACGGAATCTGCAAAAGAAAAGATACGCAAAGCTTGTAACTGTCCCGACGCACTTGTATATTTCCTTATCGGCGGAACGCAGACCAATAAGGTTGCGATTGATGCGCTGATTGAAAACTATGAGGCTGTTATCTGTGCTTCAACGGGTCACATTGCTACCCACGAAACGGGCGCAATAGAATCTTGCGGACACAAGGTTATAACACTTGAGGGAGAAAGCGGAAAACTTCTTCCCGAAACACTTGAAAAGTATATGCAGTCTTTCTATGCTGACAAAAATCACGACCATTCTGCGCAACCGGGGCTTGTGTATATTTCTTTCCCGACAGAATACGGTACAATTTATTCAAAAGCTGAACTTGAAGCTTTGCGCAAACTCTGTAACGATTATTCACTCCGTCTTTATGTTGACGGCGCAAGGCTTGGCTACGGTCTCATGTCGCCCGACTGTGATGTAACACTGTCTGACCTTGCAAAACTTGCCGATGGTTTTTACATCGGAGGAACAAAGGTCGGCGCTATGCTTGGCGAAGCACTTGTGATTCCGAAGCCGGACAGCGTCAGCAAGCTTTTTGTTCAGATTAAGCGTCACGGTGCGTTACTTGCCAAAGGTTGGGTTGCGGGTGTGCAGTTTGATACACTTTTCACGGATAACCTCTATTTTGAAGTTTCAAAAAATGCAATCGACAATGCGATGTGCCTTCGTGACGGGCTTAAAAATCTTGGTTATGAGATGCATCTTGAGTCTCCGACCAATCAGCAATTTGTTGTTATTGAAGACGAAAAGCTTGATTTAATCAAGGATAAAGTCGGTTATGGCTTCTGGCACAAGCTCGACGGACGCACAGTTATTCGTTTCGCAACAAGCTGGGCAACCGAAAGGTCACAGGTAGATGAACTTCTTAAGTTGTTAGGATGATTTTATGATTATAATTGCTCCTGATTCTTTTAAAGGCACAATGACTGCAGCTGAAGTCTGCAAAATAATCAAAACTGAATTTCTGAAAGCTGACCCGGCGCTTGATATCCGTTGTATGCCGATTGCAGATGGCGGTGAGGGTACGGTTGATGCCTTGCTTTACGCAGGAGGAGAGCGTATAAGCGTTGAGGTTAATGACCCGTATTTCAACAAAATTGAATCTTTTTACGGTATTCTGCCCGACGGTACAGCTGTTATCGAAATGGCGGCGGCGAGCGGACTGCCTCTTGTAGGCGAAAATAAGAATCCGTTACTGACCACAACCTTCGGTACGGGTGAGCTTATTAAAGCTGCTCTTGACCGAGGATGCACAAAAATTCTGCTCGGCATAGGAGGAAGCTCAACCAACGACGGAGGTATCGGATGCGCCGCGG
Organism: Acutalibacteraceae bacterium; assembly: GCA_045648745.1. Classification (GTDB taxonomy): domain Bacteria; phylum Bacillota; class Clostridia; order Oscillospirales; family Acutalibacteraceae; genus CAG-488. The sequence continues at coordinate 11,578 of JAZROM010000086.1, forward strand.
CACTCGGTGCTAAGTTTACGGATGTGTCGGGCAAAGAGGTTTCACTCAACGGCAAGGGTCTGAGTGATATACACAGAATTGACTTGTCGGGACTTGATAAAAGGCTTAAAGATACCGAAATCAAAGTTCTTTGTGACGTCACAAGTCCTCTTTACGGTGAAGATGGTGCAGCGTATGTTTTTGCACCGCAGAAGGGTGCGGACGAAATCGGAGTAAAAATCCTTGATGCAGGACTCCGTAATCTTGCCGAAGTTACACGAAGAACAATCGGTAAGGATAATTCGCAACTCGAGGGAGCAGGTGCCGCGGGTGGTCTGGGTTTCTGCCTTGTCAGCTTTCTCGGTGCTCAGCTTGTCAAAGGCGCACCGACGGTACTGCGCTCGATGGGATTAGATACCCTGGCAAAAACTGCTGATCTTATCATTACGGGTGAGGGTTGTTTTGATGAGCAGTCACTTCTCGGTAAGGCACCGTCAAGTGTTGCTGAGCTTTCGGGTGAAACACCTGTCATTGCGGTGGCAGGAAGATGTAAAATAGATCTGCCCGAAAACTCAAAAATCCGCAAAGTCTATGTTACCGATACGGTTGGTAAGCCTTTCGATGTGCTTCAGAAAGAGTGCTTTGACGATCTTGCACTTGCAGCAAAACGAATGGCAGAAGACTATATTCGGAATCGTAAAAAATGAATTTTGCACACTTTCAACATAGTTTTCCACACCCTTTGCGCATATAGGGCGTTGAATAGTGCCATAAAGCACAAGATGTGGACAAGAAATCCGATTTCCACATAATCTTCCACAAAAAGATGTGGAAAATTCATCGAAAAATATACACAAAAATATCCTGAAAAAGACTTGACAAGCGTCTGCATATAATGTATAATCTCTGCCTGTAAAGAAAAAAACTTTACAGGCAATTTTTTGTAAAGGAGCTTTGGTTGTGAGTAAGAATCTTGATATGACTCTCTTGCTTGACTTTTACGGCGATATGCTGACAGACAAGCAACGCAGTTTTATAAGTTTCTATTACAACGACGACCTTTCACTTTCCGAAATTGCATCAGATGAGGGAATAACACGTCAGGGTGTACGCGATGCCATCAAAAGGGCTGAAAACCAGCTTATTTCAATGGAAGAGCGTCTCGGACTTGTTTCAAGGTTTGAAAATATGAAAATCGGTTTAAGCGAGATTATCGAGTATGCCGAGGAAATAGCAATATACAACCGTAACAATTCCCTTTCAATGGAAGTCAATGACAGCACCGCTAAAATCAAAGCGATTGCACAGACACTTCTTACAGAAAATTATAATTAAAGGTGGTGCCTGTAATGGCATTTGAGGGTCTTTCGGACAGACTCGAAGCCGCTTTTCAAAGACTGAAAAGCAAGGGTGCCTTGACAGAAGCCGATGTTAAGAGTGCGATGCGAGAGGTTCGTCTCGCGTTACTCGAGGCTGACGTTAACTACAAGGTTGCCAAGGACTTTACCGAAAAGGTTAGCCAGAGAGCCGTCGGTGAGCAGGTTATGGAAAGTCTTACACCTGCACAGATGGTTATTAAAATAGTTAAAGAAGAACTTACCGAACTCATGGGTGGTACAAAGTCCCGTCTCGCGATTGCAAACCATCCGCCGACAGTCGTTATGATGTGCGGTCTTCAGGGTTCAGGTAAAACAACTCACAGTGCAAAGATTGCATTAAGACTCAAGAACGAAGGTCACAGACCGTTGCTTGTTGCTTGTGACATCTACCGTCCTGCTGCTATCAAGCAGTTGCAGGTTGTCGGTGAAAGCATCGGAGTGCCTGTTTTCGAAATGGGTCAGATCAATCCCGTTGAGATTGCACGTGAGGCTATCAGACTCGCAAAAGATCAGGGTTATGACTACGTTTTCCTTGATACAGCAGGTCGTCTCCACATTGACGAGGAGCTTATGACCGAGCTTAAAAACGTTAAGGCAGAGGTTAAACCTCACGAAATCCTTCTTGTTGTTGACTCAATGACAGGTCAGGACGCAGTAAACGTTGCTACATCCTTTAACGATGCACTCGGTATTGACGGTATCGTGCTTACAAAGCTCGACGGTGATACACGAGGCGGTGCGGCTCTTTCAACAAGAGCAGTAACGGGCAAACCGATCAAGTTTGTCGGTATCGGTGAAAAACTTACGGATCTCGATCTTTTCCATCCTGACCGTATGGCGTCAAGAATTCTCGGTATGGGTGATATGCTTTCACTTATCGAAAAGGCAGAAATCGCACTTGACGAGAAAAAGGCGATGGAACTTGAAAAGAAACTCCGTCAGAACAAATTTGACCTCAATGACCTTATGGATCAGCTCGACCAGGTTCGTAAAATGGGTTCTATCAAGGACACACTCTCTATGATTCCGGGTATGGAAAAGCAGATCAAGGACGTTGATATAGATGAACGTCAGTTCGACAGAATCAAGGCTATCATTCAGTCGATGACACCGCAGGAACGCGAAAAGCCCGAAATTCTCAATCCGTCAAGAAAACGCCGTATCGCACAGGGTTGCGGTCAGGAGGTTGAGGCTGTTAACAGACTTCTCTCTCAGCATAAGCAGATGCAGAAGATGTTCAAACAGCTGAACGGCAAGGGTAAAAAACGCAGACGCGGAAGACCCGACCTTTCAGCATTGAAAGGATTCAATATTTAAGCTTTCAACACGCACAATTCACTTTGCGTGATTGATATATAAAAATTTTTATTATTTATTTTGGAGGAATTTATCATGGTTAAAATCAGACTTCGTCGTATGGGTGCTAAGAGAGCTCCATTCTATCGTGTAGTTGTAGCAGATTCAAAGTATCCCCGTGACGGCAGATTTATTGACGAGATCGGTACTTACAATCCGATGACAGAGCCCGCAGAGGTTAAGATTGATGCTGAAAAGGCTGCAAAGTGGCTTGCAAACGGCGCTCAGCCCACAGACACAGTTAAGGATCTCTTCAAGAAGAACGGCATCATCAAATAATTACTCGGAGGAGTTAAAAGATGAAAGAGTTATTGACACAGATCGCTCAGGGTCTTGTAAACGATCCCGACGCAGTTTCCGTTGTTGTTGACGAGCCGGATGAGGATGGCGTAATCGTTTATCATCTTCACGTAGCTCCCGATGATATGGGACGTGTTATCGGTAAGCAGGGCAGAATCGCAAAGGCAATCCGTATTGTTATGCGTTCAGCAGCTAACCGTAGTGAGCAGAAGATTTCTGTTGAAATTGACTAACCAATAAAAAGGGTTGCGTAAGCGACCCTTTTTAAAATTCAGGTGTTTTTATGATTAAAGAATATCTCGAAGTCGGTCAGATTGTCGGCACTCACGGTGTACGTGGAGAAATGCGTGTCAACCCGTGGGCAGACGGTCCCGAATTTATGAAACAATTCAAAACTCTGTACTATGATAATAGTGGGGCAAAAAGTGTTAAGGTCATTTCCGCAAGACCTCACGGTAATGTGGTAATCTTAAAGCTTGAGGGTATAGACACGGTAGAGTCTGCCTCCGCAATGCGTAACCGTGTGCTTTTCATAAAGCGTGCGGATGCAAAGCTTGCGAAAGGCTCTTATTTTATTTCCGAGCTTATCGGCTGTGATGTTTTTGATGCAGACGACAGTTCTGTCTCGTACGGCATATTGTCCGATGTAAGTGAAACAGGTGCAAACGACGTGTGGCATATCACAAAGGACGGAAAGGAATACCTTATTCCTGCAATTCCCGATGTTGTCATCAACGTTGACGTTGCTTCA
>JAZROM010000087.1:0-28891 GCA_045648745.1 Acutalibacteraceae bacterium
CCTCAAGATCAGCAATTGTGGGTGCCATTTCTTCGGTTGTGTCGACCATGGCCTTGATGAGCTTAACCTCGTCCTTATCAGCATCGAGGTGTGCCATGTCTGCAAGGCCCATAAGATATGCAGCTTTTTCTGTAACTGTCATCATTGTAAAAACTCCTTTCGATTATGCTCTGCCGAGATATTCACCTGTACGTGTGTCAATCTGAACCATTTCGCCCTCATCAATGAAGAGAGGAACCTTAACCTCTGCACCTGTTTCAAGTGTAGCGGGCTTTGTTGTGTTTGTAGCTGTGTCTCCCTTGAAGCCAGGGTCTGTCTTTGTTACTTCAAGCTCAACAAATGTCGGCGGTTCAACACCGAAAACCTTGCCCTTGTAAGAAAGAACCTTACAAACCATACCGTCCTTAACGAACTTGAAGTTGTCTGAAAGATCTGACTCATTGATGGGCTCAAGCTCATAAGTTTCCTGATCCATGAAGTAGTAAAGACCACCGTCACTGTATGAATATTCCATATCCTTTCTTTCAATGAAAGCTGTCGGGAACTTTGCTGACGGGTTGTAGCTCTTTTCTGTAACAGCACCTGTAAGAACGTTCTTTGTCTTTGTTCTTACGAAAGCCGCACCTTTACCCGGCTTAACGTGCTGGAATTCTACAACCTGAAGAACGTTGCCGTCCTCTTCAAATGTTACACCGTTTCTGAAATCGCCTGCTGAAACCATACTGTTATTCCTCCGTTTTTATTACTTGATATACACGAGGCGGAAAGAACAGCCCCGACATATTTATTAACGTTACTATTTTATACTATTTTATTCTCTTTTTCAAGTGTTTTCAAATAAAAAACATTAAAATAAGAATAATAAAAGCCCGTTAAAAAACGGGCTTTTGGTTATTAATCAAATTTAAGTTTACCTGTTGTTACCTGCAGAACTGTGAGAGCATCAACCGAATTGACACTACCGTCACCGTTGAAATCTGCAACTGATTTCTGCGTGCTTGTCAATGTTGCAACACCTGCCGCAGCCTTGAGCACTGCAAGAGCATCGACAGAGTTTACCGCGCCGTTGCTGTCAACATCACCAAGGTTTACCACGCAGCTATTCTTACGGAACCAGCCTACCTTACCCTTGTATGCGAACTTGATCCAACCGCTTGATTCGCCGATTACCTTGACCACTGCATTCTTCGGAACAGATATCACAGATATTGAAAAAAGTGATGCCTTTTCTCTGAGCGGACCTGCAGTTGAAACTCTTACGAGATAGCTTGCAAAAGAATCGGGAACAGACGGATTTGACGGATTCTGATTTATGTTCGGCTTGTCGGCACTCTTTTCAATGTAAGACATTGAAACCCAGCCGATCTTACCGCTGTAAGAAACTCGTGCCCAACCGTCACATTCGCCCGTAACCTGAATCTTTGTTCCGTACGGAACAGATTCAATCACTGCATACTCCATACCCGCACCCTTTCTCATATTAAGAGAAGGATCAGCCTTTGCAATTGCAGTGTAAGAAACTTCTTTGATATCTACAGACGGTTCAACATAAGATTTTGAATCTATGCTGAAATTGAACTTGCAGGACTTGCTTGAACCTGAAGCATCTTTAGCAGTTATCCAATAAACATAACTGCCTGACGGGAGAGCTGAAAGATCAATCTTTCCGTTAGCGGCAGAAAGAGCAAAACTCTTTCCGCTCGGGTCAGCAGTGTAGACCTGCTTCTGTGCGCCCGCCGCGTTGTTGACAGAAACCGAAACACTTGTAAGCTCAGAATCTGAAACAACCATACCGTAAACAGTAAAAGCTTCACCCTTTGCCATATCCTTCGGAGGATGATTGTTGGTGATTTTAAGCTCATCGGAAGAAATTGCGAGACCGTCGAGACGGACTACCATTCTGTCAAGTGAACCACGGATCCAGTCGTCAAGTCTGAAATAAGCGGTGCTTGAATTGTAGGAGTCGTCAACGTCAACAACAAGGAAACCTGAAAGGTCAAGCTTTGATGAGCTTCCGTCATAACCGTAGATTACGGAGTAATGCTGCGATGTTCTGTGAACAATGACGGGATAGCCTTTCTTGAGCTGACTGTATACTGTATTCTTATTAAAGCCTTCGATTGTCTTATAACCGATTTTTGACCATGAAGCACTTACTGAGTAACCGTTTGCTGCATAAACAGCCTGATAAGCCTTTGAATTGTAGTTGCCTGACGGCAAACCGTGGCAATAAGCCTCAATCGTTGCCATAGAGGCAATCGCACAGTCACCCGTTGACGGGCGCTGACTGATTCGAGGTACATCAAGCTTAATCGTCGGATACGATGCTGCACTTGCACCCAAACTCATTGCAAAGAAAATGACAACCGCAGATGCCAATGAAAGCATAAGCATTACCAATTTTTTTGTCGATATGGGTTTAGCCATTTGCACATTCCTTTCTTCAGGTGAACACAACCAAGGATACCAATTCACCTTAACAAACTGTTACCAATTGTAACATATTGTAACCTTTTGGTCAATACTTATAATTTCGTCAATTTCTTCGTAATTTTTGTTAAGTTTTCACAACCAAATTTTGTAATTATTGCTAAATCCTCAATTCTGACGCCAAATTTGCCCGGAATGTAGATTCCCGGTTCAACAGTGACTATATTTCCCGTTTGTAATATTTGCTCAGATTTTGGCGAAAGGTTGGGTTTTTCGTGAATTTCGAGTCCCACACCGTGTCCTGTTGAGTGACGGAAGTATTCTCCGTAACCCTTTTCATTTATATATATACGCGCAGCGGCATCTGCATCTGAGCATTTTACACCCTCACGAAGGATTTCAAGTGCTTTCAGCTGTGCCTCAAGCACGGTGTTATACACCCTCACCTGCTCATCACTTACTTCACCGACTGCAACCGTGCGTGTCATATCCGAATGGTAACCGTTGACCACCGCACCGAAGTCCATTGTGACAAAATCACCGCGGCATACCTTTTTATCCGTCGGCACTCCGTGAGGCTTTGATGTGTTTGCACCCGAAACGGCAATCGTTTCAAACGAAATTGCCTCTGCTCCGTTTCTGAGCATAAAGAAATCGAGTTCAAGTGCAATCTCTCTTTCGGTAACGCCCTCTTTTATAAAGCCGAGGATGTGCTCATATGCTTTTTCTGCAATTCTCTGCGCCTTGATTACCGAAACTTTTTCTTCCTCACTCTTGACCATGCGCAGAGTGTCAATCAGCTTATCCGTGCCGACTGTTGTAAGAGTGAAGCCTTTAAGGATTTTTCTGTAAGAAGCGAGCTGTGCAACGGTAAGACGCTCACTTTCCGTCATAAGCACCTTCACGCCGAACCTTCTGCAAAACTCGGGCAGCTGCTCCGTGACTTTTTTCAGCTCTTCGACCTCGCAGCATCTGACAACATTCTGCGCTTCTTCGATATATCGGCTGTCTGTAAGAAAAACAGAACCGTTTTTTGTCGCAAGTAAAATTCCGTCACTTGACGGGAAAGTTGTAAAATATCTGCGGTTTGTTTCTGAAACAATCAGAACACCGTCAACATTTTTCGGTAACATTGAAACAAGCTTATTTAACATTATATTACCTCTCAAAAAAACAGGCAGTCACTTTCGCAACTGCCTGAAGTTTATAAAATTAACTTATGCTTTGCCGCCGCAACCGAGAACTGTGTTGATCTTGTGCTCAACCATACCCTGGATAGCCTCACGAGCGGGCTTGAGGTACTGACGCGGGTCGAAGTGGCTCGGATTCTCAGCCATATACTTTCTGATAGCTGCTGTCATTGCAAGACGGAGGTCTGAGTCGATATTGATCTTACAAACTGCCATCTGAGCTGACTGACGGAGCATCTCCTCAGGAATACCGATAGCGTCGGGCATTTCGCCGCCGTAGTTGTTGATGATCTCAACGAACTCAGGAACAACTGATGATGCACCGTGAAGAACGATCGGGAAACCGGGAAGCTTCTTTGAAACTTCTTCAAGGATGTCGAAACGAAGCTGCGGCTTCTGGCCGGGCTTGAACTTGTATGCGCCGTGGCTTGTACCGATAGCGATAGCAAGTGAGTCAACACCTGTGCGTGTTACGAAATCGTAAACCTGCTCAGGATTTGTGTATGAAGCATCTTCGTCAGAAACCTGAACATCATCTTCAACACCTGCGAGCTGACCGAGTTCACCCTCAACTGTAACACCGTGAGCGTGAGCGTAATCAACAACCTTCTTTGTAAGAGCAACATTCTCGTCGTTAGGAAGGTGTGAACCGTCGATCATAACTGATGTGAAACCACGGTCGATGCAAGACTTACATGTCTCGAAGTCAGGGCCGTGGTCAAGATGAAGTGCGATGGGAAGACCTGTCTCTTCAACAGCTGCTTCAACGAGCTTTACAAGATATGTGTGGTTTGCATAAGCTCTTGCACCCTTAGAAACCTGAAGGATGAGGGGAGCGTTGAGCTTCTTACCAGCTTCAACAATACCCTGAATGATCTCCATGTTATTTACGTTGAAGGCACCGATAGCGTAACCGCCTTCGTAAGCTGCCTTGAACATTTCTTTTGTGTTTACAAGTGGCATTAAAATCACTCCTATAATTTTTTACACCAATGATTATATCATTTTTGCGTCGTTTGTCAATGTTGTGATTAAGAAATTTTACCGATTTGGCGTATGCAACCAAAATATATTTGATAAAACTTTAAATATATGATATATTTATAATAATTTAGTTTTTATGTGAGGTGCGTTTATGAATAAAACGAGACTTTCAGATAAAATGGAACAGAATAAAACTATCGTCTCTATCCGAAAGTTTATTCTTTCAAAAACATTTATGATTATTCAGACACTTATTGCAGTGTCGTTTGTTATAATGCGCGACCTTCCCATATTTGAAGGTCTTAACGGTTATGCCATGCTCGGTTACGGTGTTGTTGCGTTGGGCTTAATCACCTGTGTCAACCTTGTGCTGTGTGACGATATTTTCTCCACACTGCTGCCGTTTCTTCTTGCTACTGCAATTTCCATTCAGTGCTACGACTCTTTCGAATTTTTCCTGCCCTTCCTGTGGCTTGTTCCTATTCCCGTGATCGCTTTCTTTTTCCATATGATTGTTTACCGCAAAAAGTTTGATTGGGGCATAACGTGGAAGGGTGCGGCTGCGGTTGCAGTTGCAGTCACGCTCGGAGGACTAGGTAAAGTCACTGCCGCAGAATATTTTAACCTCTCTGCACTCTATCACACATTCGGTCTCGGCATCGGTATGCTGATTATGTATTTCATTATGAACTCGCATTATAAGGCAAACAGTGAGCATTACGTTCTGCGCTTCCACTTCTCTTTTGCAATGACCCTGCTCGGTCTGTTCTGCGTGTTTATGATTTTTAACCATTACGTACTTTTCTGGGACAGATTTTTGGAAAAGATGAGTCCGCTCAACTTCCAGTGGAGAAACAATGTTTCAACCTACCTGATGCTGACGATGCCGTTTTCATTCTTCCTTTCTACCAAAAAATATCCCTGTCTGTATTTAGGTTTTCTTCAGTATGCGGCAATCCTTTTCACAGGTTCCCGCGGAGGTGCATTGGGCGGAGCGGCTGAGCTTGCACTCTGTCTTTTTGCCGTTGTTTATTCTGACAGAAGAAACAGAAAGAAAACCCTTATTATGATCGCAAGTGTGGTGGTTGTTGTGCTCACACTTTTCACAAAACCGCTTCTTGAATTTTTTGTTCCCGTAATTATGCGAATCGAAAGTGTTGACGTTCGTGCAGGTCTTATGGCACGTGCGATTGAAGATTTCAAATCCAACGTTCTTTTCGGCAGAGGTCTCGGATATATGGGTAACACAGACGTGCACGACCCTGCAAAATTTGCTCTGTGCTGGTACCATTCGGCACCCTTCCAGGTTATCGGCAGCTTCGGCCTTCTCGGTGTTGCGGCATTCGGCTTCCAGCTCTATAACAGAATGAAAACCGTGTGGAAGAGAGTAACACATTTCAACATCACTCTGTTTGTTTCCTACGCAGGACTTTTCCTGATGTCGCTTGTAAACCCGGGCGAATTCTGCCCGATGCCTTACGGAATGATGGCAACACTTCTCTTTATAATCTGTGACAAAAATAATATTGCTGCCGTTACCGACAGCAATACAGATAAAGAAGATATTGTGAAAATCAGCTTTTAAATCAATTTGACTTTTTCACCCTTACAGGTAAGTGCCGTGTAGTCGACATTCCCGTCCACTACAGTGTATGAATAATAACCGTTACTGCACGGTCTGAAATCCTCGCCTTTATAAGCCGAGTCTGTAACCTGAGTCATAATAATCGTTTGATTTTCGAACTTTTCAAAAAAATAAACTCCGTGCTCACTCGAGCGGAAAACCGTATCAGGAACAAGCTTTTTTGAAAGCTTGTAACCGTCATCGTCTCTTGTGAAGGAATAATAAGCGTAGTTGATTGAATCTTTCTGTGCAACACAGAGGACTCCCTCTTCACACTCCGCATAAGTCAGCAGATTTTCGTGATAACGGTAATTGAAAATATCCTCGACCGTGTTAAAGCTGAAAAAGTAATTTTCAACAGGAACAAGCAACGATACCGCAACGAGTATAACAGACGTGAAAGCCGCAATCAGAACAGCTTTACCTGTTTTTTTAGTAAACAGAACCAGAATGGCTATCAGCAGTAAAAATATAACTGCACCTACTATCCATCTGACTATATCATAAGCCATAAAACAATCCCCTTAGTTAGGTTTATTTAATGTTACCACAAGAAAAAATAAAAGTCAACGGAGGCAGAAGCTATGTCTGACAAAAACATCTGCACAAAAGCAACAAATCGCACACCATACTTTTTTAACGGCAATGCCCTGCCTGACGGATTTACCGTTACGGGACACACCGGCTGTATGGGTACGCCCGACAATTCCTTGGAAGCAATTATCCTCGCAGCTGAAAACGGCGTGGATATCGTTGAGTTTGATCTGCGTTATAACGAAAAAGGCGAGCCTGTTCTTTCGCACGATGCCCCTACAGGCAAAGTGGTAACGCTTGACGATGCCTTTGCCACCGTTAAAGGTCTGGCAACAATAAAGGCAAATGTTGATGTTAAAGACACGGCATATCTTGAAAAGGTTCTGCCGCTTGCAGAGAAACACGGACTCAACGATCTGTTCTTTTTTACGGGAATATTTGAAACGGACGTTCCTGCCGTTAAAGAAAAATGCCCCGACGTACCGTATTTTCTCAACGCTAAAGTAAGGAAATGGCAGAGCAGACGATATCTTAATTCCCTCGTAAAAAAAGTAAAAGACTGCGGCGCAGTCGGCATAAACTTCAAATATACACACGCAACCAAAAAGCTTGTCGATACCTTCCGCGAAAACGGACTTCTTGTTTCCGTCTGGACGGTCAATGACGAAAAGTCTATGCGCAAAATCCTCGCCCTCTCCCCCGATAATATCACAACCAGACATCCCGATAAGCTTTTAAAACTCCTTTCAAAATAAGTCAAAAAGAGAAGCGTTCGTCAGAGCGCTTCTCTTTCTTTTTATCTGTACATTATACGGTTTGAAGCTCAGGCTTCGGGAGGGGTCTGAAATCTGCAACAACAGGCAGGTGGTCAGCAATAACCTCGTGCAATGTCTCTGCACTGACACATTCAAGTCCGCGGTAGAAGATATAGTCAATCTTCTTGAAAGGCTTGTCTGACGGGAAGGTACATTCCTTCATACTGTCAAAAAGATCTGCCGTATCGAGAAGTCTCTCACGAATGGGACCCAGCACTTCTCCGTCAGGTTCAATATTGAAATCACCCATAAGCACAATCGGTAAATCCGTTGAGTCGATAAGAAGAGAAATCACCTTTACTGCATTTTCTCTTTCAAGCTTTGCAAGACCCATATGACACACAAGCCAACAGACATCCACACCGTCCACCTCAACAATGGCACGGATAACGCAACGCGATTCGTAGTAAGCAGGCTCACTCTTATCCTCGGGATCGGGAATCGGGAAGTTTTCAACTGCTTTTATCGGATATTTTGTAAGAATTGCATTGCCGAACGGGTTGTTGCCGTTGAGCATATCACCGAGACCGAAAAAGCCGTTCCAACCGAGCTTTTCGCAGAAGAATCCGACCTGATCGGTATATTCTTCATCGTCACCCTCGTTCATAACCTCGTTGAGTCCGAGGAAGTCGGGGTCGAGTCTCTTGATTTCTTCTGCAAAATAATCAAGATCAATCACCTGACGGATGTAGTCCGTCGCGTGTTGAATATTAAAAGACATAAATTTCATAATCTCAGCTCTTATGTTTTACTCACTGATAAGACATTCCGTAATGCCGTCCGCAGAAACTCTTACGGTTTTGATTTCCTGCGGCTTCCAGTCCATTGTAAACTTTGCATTAAGTGCGGTGAAATCAACCGTTGCCGTAGTCTGCTTGCCGTCTGTTTCGATTATACGCATAATCATACCGTTACCGTCCTCAGCAGGCTTGATTGCCGTAACAACGATGTTTTCCTTGTCAACAGCCAGAGCAGAAAGAGTCTGCGGAAGCTCACCGTCGTGGTGAGTTTCCTGATGTGTCTGCAAGGGGTTGTTAAGCACTTCGGAAGCCTTGAAAAGCTCTGAAAACTTCTTCTGTGTATGCGGAACGATTTCGTATGTGAACTCCTGCTCACCCTTGTCGAGAAATTCCATTTCAGAGTCACGGCTGCGCTGACCGTAATGGTCAAGATATGCACAGCTTCTTGCTATCATCATTCTCAGGTCGTTGCCGATTGAGCAGAAGCTGTACTTGCTTGTATTAAGAAGGGCAAGACCCTTTCCGTCTGAATCGCTGATGTCGCACCATGCGTGTGACGGCTCTTCCTGACCGTTTGCAGGCTTTTCAATAAAGCCGTACGGCATTGAATATGTAACTGTTTCGTTGTTGACATCTGCCTTGAAGGAAAGCTTGACCGACTTATACTGCTCATCAAGGTCAAGGACTGTTCTGACAGTAAGTTTTTCGCTATCTTTATAGAGTGAATAATATCTCTTGAGTACGGAACTGCCGTATTTTACAACTGACTTAAGAGTTGCTCTGACAGGACCGTTTTCGATGAGCTCAAGCGTACCGTTGCCGAAACTGCCGATATCGATATTGTAATCAAAAATCATGTGTCCCCACGTGTCGTTTGCAGAGTCATCACAGACAACAGCTTTACCGAGAAGGCCGTCGGCAAACTCAACGTTACCGTCCTTGACGATATACGAGCTGACAGAGCCCGTCTCCTTGTCAAAGGTGATTTTTACCTTGCTGTTCTCGAGTGTGTTTTCCGTTGCAGCAAGGTCGGTTGCGTACTGCTTATCCTCCCCTGCATCACGGTGATAAAGGTAATAAACCGCATAGCCGTAAGCGGGAATTTCTGCTTCAAAAATTGTTTTCTGCACGTGGTCTCCGTCGGTGTAAGGCGCACGGACTTTCTGAAGGACAACCTCGTTACCCTTTGAATCAAGCACCTTGGAAACACCCTGATCACCAAACTGACCGATGGATTTAACAGGGAAAGAATGGGGGTTGAAAACAACCATCGGAGAGCCCTCACCCTCACGGTACCACATTCTTGCACGCATTTCACTTGCATCTGCGTTAAGGAAATCTGTTGTCTTGATTCTCCACGAAATACGCTGTGTCGCAAAGGTGTTCACACCTGCCGCTGATTCACGGGCATAACCGAATGCGTTTTCGGCATCGATGTATGCCTCTTTGATCGAGCAACCTGCAAGAATATCGTGGAACTGATTGAACATAACACGCTCCCACGCGGATTCAATTGTCTCGCGGTGGAGAGCCGAGCCTGTGATAAGATTTGCAAGCACATCGAGCTTCTCTGCGGTAACAAGCTCAGTCTCTGCTCTGCGGTTAAGCTCCTTTATTTTGCTGTTTGCACTGTAGCAGCCGCTTGCGTGATGCTGTAAATCCTCGGTAACAAGCGGTCTGTCAACCGTCTTTGTTTCCTCAAAATATTCGTCGGGTGTGGAATATTTGAAGTTGCCGCCGAGAATAAGATTTTCCGCATTTTTGAGATGCTCTTTTGACGGGCCGCCGCCGTGGTTACCCACACCGAAAAGCACCATCATAGGCTGATTTTTATTGTAATAATGGTCGTCGAGACGCTCCTTGTTAACATTTCCGCCGTAACCGTCAGGGATATGGAAGGTTGTTATAACCGTGCCGTCGGGACTTTGCCAATCGTGAAGACTTTCGAACGGAAGATTCGGTTTTTCCATACGGTTATCGGGACGCTGATAGATGTAGTTGTCGATTCCTGCTTTTTTAAGAAGCTGAGGAAGCATTCCGTTGTGTCCAAAGGAGTCAACATTGTAGCCCGTCTTAACGCTGAAGCCGAAATTTTCCTTAAAAAACTTCTGCGAATAAAGCAGATGACGGCAGAATGCCTCGCCTGACGGGATATTACAGTCGGGCTGCACCCACATACCGCCGACAACCGCCCATCTGCCCTCTCTGACCCTCTGCTTGATTTCTTCAAACATTTCAGGTTCACCGAGCTTTATCCATTTATAATAGCTTGCGCACGCACTTGTAAAAGTATAATCGGGGAATTCGTTCATTCTGTCAAGTGCTGAACGGAATGTGGACTTGACAAGTGACAGACCCTCGGTGAATCTCCACTGCCACACGGGGTCAAGATGCGCATTTGCAATCAGATAGAATTTTTCGTTCATAATCATCACTCCTGTGTTTTGATCACTTTCATATATTCGTCAAGCTGTTGCTGTGTCGGTGCATAGTCCATCACTGAACAGCACGGAACTGTCGGCTGAGTGCCATCCGTACCGTAAAAAGGTGTTTCGTTATCGTTTTCATACTGCTTACGGCATTCTTCAAGTCGGAAATCGGGAATGTCATAAGGCTGACCGCCGTTCAACACCGAACGGTGTCCGAGAATTGCCACGCTCGACATTGTAACAGCCGAATAAATATCATAAGGATGTTCAGGCTGTCTGCCGTCACGCATACAGTCACGGAACATTCTTGCAACAATAAAATCACCGCCGCCGTGACCTGCATTTTCTATCAACTCTTCATCGCTGTCGTTCCACGACGGTTCATAGAGATTATTTTCCTCTTTTCCGTCGGGGACAGCCCAATTATTATAGCGCAGCATAACCTGACCGTCCATACCTCGGAGGTTTTCAATCTGTCCGTTTTCTCCGCAGAAACGGTAAGCATTGTGATGTGCACCAAAGCCTGCACAGCCCGTAACTCTGAAAGCTGAACCGTCATCGTTGACGGTGGTTACGATAGCGGCACGGTCACCGACCATTCTGCTTGTTGCTTTTTCGGGAAACGGAGCAAACAACGGAATTGCACTCACGCGCGTTGGCGTTGCACCCGTTACCCACATCAACGGTGCGAGTGAATGGGTTATGTAATATGTGCGCGGAAGATAATTGCGCCAATGCTCGGGGAAGTATATAAAGCCTTTAAGGAAGCTTGTGTCTTCGGGGTCAACAGGATGATTGTACTCACCCTCGGCAAAGACGATTTTCCCGAGTGAGCCACCGTCGCAGACGTGCTTCATTTCACGGTTGAATTTCATCTGCGGATAATTTTCCGCAAGCATATAGATTGATTTGCTCTTTTCGAAAGCACGGATAAGCTCAACACCCTGAGCCATTGTACCGTTACTGATGCACTCGCAAAGCACGTGAATGTTTTTCTCAAGACATTTTATCGCAAACGGTGTGTGCTCGTGGAAATAGTTTGCAAGGACAACCGCATCAAGGTCCTGCTCAAGGAATGTGTCAAAATCCTCAAAAACGGGAACCTCTCTGCCAAACCTCTCAAGCCCTGCGGCTGCTCTTTCTGCACTGAATTCACAGAAGGCAACAATTTCACAGTCGCCGAGAAGAGACAAATTTTCTGCAATATCTACTCCTCTGCCCATACCAAGGACACCGATTCTGAATTTTTTCATACAATCGCCTCCAATGTATTCAGTTTAACAAAAGCACCAAAAGAAAACAATATAAAAAATGTACATTTTTATTATCAAAATTTTGTCGGGATTGATTTTTATAAAATTATGTAGTAATCTTTTTGTGGGGTGAGTTTAATGAACTACACACAAAAACCGAAAATGATACTTTTTGACGTGGGCGGAACATTGTTTGATGACGGCAAATGTGTGCCGATTGACGGTCTTGCACAGCTGCGTCTGCTTGCCGAAAACCCTGATATTACGGATGACGCAACACTTGCAGAGCTGTGGGATTGTTATATGGAAGAAGCACTCGGCGGTAAACCGAAAGCAAAGTCGGGAATCAGCCTTGATTTACCTCTTTCCGCACCCATTAAATATGTTACAATGCGAACAGGTCTTCGTTTAAATCTTTCTATGGCTGAACAAGAAGAAATCTTCGACAGATACAACTCGACAAGAAAAGTTATGGACGGGATAGCAGAACTGCTTTGCACTCTTAAGCAGCTCTGCATACGCACGGCTGTCATCAGCAACAATGCGATGAGCGGTGAAAGTCTGCAGCTTGCAATAAAGCACCGGATTCCCGAAGCTGATATGGAGTTCTGCCTGACGAGTGCAGATTTACTGTTGCCCAAGCCTGACAAAACACTCTTTCAGTGTGCAGCCGCCTTTTCAGGAGTTTTACCCGAGGAGTGCTGGTATTGCGGTGACACCAAGGTTCCCGATGTTGACGGCTCGTCAGGTGCAGGTATGACACCCGTTCTGATTGACACAAAGTCACCCGTAGCACAGGAAATGCGTACGGACTGCAACAACGGCAGCTATCTCGTAATAAATCATTGGAATGTACTTACCAGTCTTTTGAATGAACTTAAATAAGTCAAAGAGGTCTCCAACGACCTCTTTTATTTTTAAACCTACACACAAAAAACACACGACGGGTTTATTATAAACCTGAAAGGGGTGGTCGGTATGAAAAAGATACTCGTCTGCGATGACGAAATTAAAATCAGAGAAACAATTTTCGACTATCTTAAAGCAAAAGGCTTTGCCGTAACACTTGCCGAAAACGGAGAAAAAGCAGTCTCTCTTGTTGAGAAAAACAGCTTTGACCTGATAATTCTTGATGTTCTGATGCCCGGAACAGACGGTTTTGAAGCCTGTCGGCAGATAAGGAAAATCTCACAGGTACCGATACTTTTCCTTACTGCTCTCGGCGAAGAAAAAGACTATCTGCAGGGCTATTCAAGCGGAGCGGATGATTACATTGTAAAACCTTTTCCGCTTTCCGTCCTTGTTGAAAAGTGCAATTCTCTTATAAACAGATACCAGGGCGAAAGTATGCAACGCACGGTATCCGTCGGTGAAATCACACTGAACAAGGACAAATTTATTGTTACCGTAAGCGGTGAAGAAGTAACGCTCACAAACAAAATGTTCCGTCTTTTGTCCCTGCTTATGGAAAACCAAAATATAATCCTCTCCCGTGAACAGATTTTAAATAAGGTGTGGGGTTGGGATTATGACGGAGACGAGCGTGTGGTTGACACTCACATCAAAAAGCTCCGCAAGGCACTCGGCAAAGAGGCTTCACACATTCACACGGTTATCGGCAGAGGCTACGTTATAAAGTAAAGAGGTGATATTTATGACGAAAAAGAAAATGATTGCTTGCGTTCTTATCGGAATTTTTGTGCTTTATTCCTGCGGTGTTGCGATGATTGTTCTGAGTTCATTCGAAATGGAAGCAAGAAATATGCATCAGTATTTCAAATACCTTCAGAATTTAGATCTGGTTGAATATTACAACGGATATATGTTCGATTTTCCGGAAATCCATAAGAGGGCAGACCTGAAGCTTAATGTACCGTCATCTTCAAAAGTGTTCAAGCCGGGTTATGCATACGCATTTATTGACAACGAAAAAAACACTGTTTTCGAAAGCTCAAGTGCAGTCTGGTATTATGAATTCGATACAGGAGAGAATTACTACTTTCCTCTTGAAGAGTATATGACACCGAAAATAAAGGCAGAAATTCTTGACTTTCAGAAATCTAATTCATTTGACAGCATCAGGCTTACACAAATGGAGGTTAATCTGCATGCTGAGCCTTACCGACCCGTGTCACTGACCTTTACCAACGGACAGGAGAGCAAAACCTTTGTTATAAGCGGTGATATACGCACTCACACCCTGCTTGAAACGGACGGTAATTTTATATGCCGTCTTTACGACCTTGATGAAAAATCGTCAAGCCACCGAAACAGCCTCAAGGCACAGGCAGAAGTAAAAAAAGCCATTGAAAAAGCTCAGTTTTCGGAAGGCACAACCAACTCCGGCGGCGGAGGATTTTTCAGCTTCAACAGCGGTGAGATTGATTATCACAAGAACTTTGAGGATTACCATTTTATTATCAGTGTCCGCTTTAATCCGTTGCTGATGACAGCAGCAACAGATAATTTCAGGTTCCTTTTCGGTACAACAACCGTTCTCTTTGCCATTGTCGGTGCAATTATTCTTTATTCTGCTGTCAGAATTTTCAACAAAAATCAGAAAATAAAAGAAAACCAACGCGCGTTTACGTCTGCCGTTGCTCACGAGATGAAAACACCGCTTGCGGTTATTCAGAACCAGTGCGAGTGTATTCTTGACGGTGTTGCACCCGATAAAAACGAACAGTATGTACGATCTGTATATGATGAGGCTGTTAAAATGAACGATATGGTGCAATCGTTCCTTATGTTCAACCGCCTTTCAGATGCAGAAAGTATAAAGACCTTCAGATGCAGTCTGAGTGATATTGTTTCAAAAGAAATCGGCAAGTACGAAACCTTTGCTTCGGCAAAAAATATGACCTTCAGCACAGATGTGCAGTCAGATATTTTTATAAACGGCAACGAGGAGCTTGTCGCAATCGCTGTCGGTAATTATCTTTCGAACGCAATACGGCACTCCGTTGACGGAACAAATATCGAAATAAAACTGACCGCAAACGGCAAAGACTTCGCCTTTGAAATTTTCAATGAAGCTGACCCGATTGATTACAATAAAGATGTATGGTCAATTCTTGCAAAGGGTGATGTTTCACGCGGCGGCTCGGACGGCTCCTCGGGAATGGGCCTGCCTGTTTCAAAGAGAATTTTTGAACTGCACAAAATGGAATACGGATATAAAAACGAAGAGCACGGGGTAAGATTTTTCTTCAGAGGTAAAACATTTTAAGTTGGCTGAAGTCATATTTTGTGTTATAATTAAGAAAAACCAACAAGGAACGGATTTATGCACAAGGTTACGGTAAACGGTAATATTTTTCTTGCAGAAGACTCAGCTTTGCTGTCCGACGTACTTATGAAGTCGGGCGGCAGGGTCGGTCATCCGTGCGGAGGAAAAGGTGTCTGCAAAAAATGTCTTGTAACCGTAAACGGTAAGGCGGAGCTTTCGTGTCAATATACCGTTCATTCGGATATCACGGTTAACCTTTCAGATGAGGATGAAATAATTTCCGAAACAGGTGCGGTTGAAACGACAGAAAAATCCAAAAACCTATGCCTCGCGCTCGACATCGGCACAACCACTCTCGCCCTGGCTCTTGTTTCACCCGACACAAAAAGTGTTGTAAGGGTAACAACCAAAACAAACCCTCAGCGTGTTTACGGTGCGGATGTTATGTCGCGCATTGAATACTGCCGTAAAAACGGTGTTGACGGACTTCATCGGCCACTTATTGATGTTATCAATTATATGATTGCTGAGCTTGATGCGGAAAACCTTGATATGTTTGTCTCGGGCAACGCAACAATGCTTCACACCTTTCTCGGTGTTGACTGCTCGTCAATCGGTGTTGCACCGTACACTCCGATTTTCCTTGAGAGCAGAAAAGTCCACGGTGATTCGCTCGGACTTAATGTTGCAGAAGTTTTTACGCTTCCGTCAATCCATTCGTTCACAGGTGCCGATATAGTCGCAGGTATGAACTTTATCGGTTTTCCCAAAAAAGGGAAATACAATCTGCTCGTCGACCTCGGTACGAATGCAGAAATTGTGCTTTTTGATGAAACCGATGCACTCTGCACTTCTGCCGCGGCCGGTCCGTGTTTTGAGGGTGTAAATATTTCCTGCGGAATGAGTGCAACGGCAGGTGCGGTTTATTCTTACCGCAATGCAGTTGTGCAGACCGTCGGCAATATCCCTGCAAAGGGTATCTGCGGTACGGGACTTGTTGATATTGTCGCTGAGCTTATAAAAAACGGCACGATTGACGAAACAGGATTTATGGAAAGCGAAAGTTTTGAAGTCGCCGACGGAGTGGAAATCACACAGGCTGACATCAGGGAATATCAGCTTGCAAAATCTGCCGTATATTCTGCTATCGTTACTCTTATCAAACAAAAAGGAATAACCTTCAATGACATTGAAACGATGTATATTTCGGGCGGTTTTTCTGCAAAGATAAACATTGAAAATGCCGTCATTACGGGACTTCTGTCAAAAGAGTTAAAAGACAGATGCGTTGCCGTAAACAATTCAAGCCTCCTCGGCACGGTAAAGTTTTTGTGCGAAGGAAACGACCTCTCACAATTCACCCGAAACGCAGCCTACACCGACCTTTCCGCAAGCACTGAGTTTTCGGAATTGTTTATTGAAAATATGATGTTTTAAAAAGAAAAAGACTGTCAGCAGACAGTCTTTTTTTGATTATTTTTTTCGTGTTAATTTTATTGCCGTTTCGTTTGCAATAAAAACTCCGATACACAGTGCGAGAAGCACGAACGGTGTAATTGCAAAGGTCGTGCCCGTTGCCGCGTAGCCGAAGATAAGCTGAACAACAAAGCCGATTCCGTACGCACCGCCCATATGGTAGCCCGTCAGGTCTGCCGAGTAAGTTGTGCCGAAACGCTCGGGAACACTGTGGAGAATGCTCGGAAAAATCGGACCGAAGCCGATGCCGATAAGCAGAAAACCTGCAAGAGATATTTTACCCAAAGGTAACGCAAAAATGATAATGCCGACGAGTGCCGTGACAATACCTGCCTTAATCAGCACCTTATCGTTGAATTTGATTGAAGCAAAACCTGCTATAACTCTGCCGATCATAATTCCGCCAAAGTAAAGCGAAACCCACGTCGCTGCCTCGTCGGGAGGAAGCGAAAAGATGTTGACCGCATAGGATGCGCCCCACGTGCCGAGTGAAAATTCCATTGAACAATAAAGTCCCATTGAAAGAATACTCGGAATAACACCTTTTATTTTAAGCAAATCAATAAGCTTTGCACTTGATGCAGTTTCTTCTTCCTGAGAGTTCTTGATGCTGTTTTCGACCTTGTCCCATTTCTTGATTGAGAACAGAACAACAACTGCAATTGCCAACTGAAGCAGTGCAACAATTCTGTAGCCCGCTCTCCACGAGCCTTCCTCACCCGAAAGAAAAACAGACATAATCAGCGGACTTATCGTCACACCAAGTCCCCAACAGCAGTGAAGCCAGTTCATATGCCTTGCTTCGTAATGAAGTGAAATAAAATTGTTAAGTCCCGTGTCGATAGCACCTGCGCCGTAGCCGAGAATAATCGAGAAAATCAGCATCACAACAATATTCGGTGAAAGGCTCATTCCGAAAAGTGCAACCGACGTCAGGAGCGTTGAAACGAAAGTCACCTTTGCCGTGCCGAATTTGCGAAGCACCTTACCTGCAACGAAGCTGACACCGCCCGTACAGACACCCATAATGATGCCGTAAAACGAAGCAAAGCTTTCGTCCATTCCGAAATCCGTATGCACAACGGGCCACGCAACACCGAACAGTGAATCGGGCAGACCGAGAGAAACAAAAACTATGTAAATAACAATGAGTAAAGCTGCCATTCTGACTCCTTATTTATACTGATATACTCTGACATAATCAACGATAAACTCAGCAGTATCACCGGGCTTCATATTCATCTTGCCCACGCCGTGACGATCTGCATATGCAACACCGTTCTCACCTGCTACTTCGCAGGAAAGGATAAGGTATTCGGGATTCTGCGACACACCGCCCTTTGAAAGTCGGCCTGTTTCCACACCGTTGATGTAGAAGATGTACTCGTCCTTATTCCATTCAAGACCGTAGGTGTTGTATTCTTCATAGGGATTGTTTGCAAACCACTTGCCGATACTTGCACTCTGCTGACCTTCGCCGTAACCGTCGTAGTGGATACCGCTGATTACTGCTCCGCCTGCGCCCCACCAGTTGTCCTTGTAATACATTGACTCGAAGATGTCAACTTCCGTGCCGTCCTGACCGCTGCCGTCAACCTCTTGGACGTGGGTATTCATCATCCAGAAAGCAGACCACATACCTGTTGAAGCAGGTAAAATCGCACGGCATTCAAAGTAGCCGTAGCACTGTTCAAACTTGCTCTTTGTTGTGATGCAGGCGTTGTACCAACCCTCTTTGTAAACGTGAGCATTTGGCTGCGACGCAAAATAATCCTCATAATAATTCTCAAGAGGTTCTTCAAAATATGCCGTGGTGATTATAAGATTGCCGTCCTTGACATCGACCATATCCTCGTGCCAGTAACCGCCCTTACGTTCAACCTCCCACCAGTTATGGTTCCATTTTGTCATATCAAGCTCTGTGCCGACAAACTCGTCTTCCCACACAAGTTCAAAACGATCAAGGTCAACTTCCTGACCGTTCGGAATCATCGGAAGGCTTAAAACCTGCGGTGCATTCTGTGAAAAAATCAGAAGAAACGCCACAAATGCGCGTACAAGTTTTGATAAAAACAATGTCATACAAACATCTCCTTTGAAGGATATTATTCACAAAATGAAGTATACAGTATTTTACCGAAAATTTCAACACAGACTTGTAAATCCCAAAAGAAACCTATATAATTAACTTCAAGGGGGAATAAAAATGATTTATGTAACATCGGATCTGCACGGTTATCCGTTTGAAAAATTCAACGCAATGCTTGAAAGCGTCAATTTTTCAGACGATGATTTCCTGTTCATCCTCGGTGACGTCATCGACCGCGGTAAAGACGGCATAAAAATACTTAAATGGATTATGCTTCAGACGAATGTTGAGTTGATTCTCGGTAACCACGAAGCAATGCTTCTTGCAAGCGACTTCCTTTTTGACGAGATAACCGACCTGACTATCCATGACCTGACGGGCACCAAGCTGAGCATTTATTCCAACTGGGTTGCAAACGGAGGTCAGCCGACACTTGACGCCCTCCACGCGATGCGATACAAGGAGATTGAGTACATCCTCGATTTTCTGCGTGACTGTCCGTTGTACGAAACAGTCAGTGCGGGAGGCAGAGATTTCATCCTTGTGCACAGCGGACTCGGCAATTTCCAGTGGAAGAAAAAGCTTTCAGACTACACCGAAACAGATTTGTTGTGGACACGTCCCGGTCTTACCAAAAGATATTATGATGATGTTACGGTAATTTTCGGCCACACTCCGACCTTGTTTTATGACGAAAAATTCAAGGGCAGAATGGTAAAAACCGACACGTGGATCGATATCGACACCGGCGCCGCAACGGGACTTGCCCCGATGCTTCTTCGCCTTGATGATATGAAAGAATTTTATTTTGATACAACTGAATAAACGAAAATCCCACAACTCTTCGTTGTGGGATTAATTTTTATTTCACCACAGCATAACCGCATTCGTTAAGCGTGATTTCTTTTACTTTTTCACCTGTGATAAGGTTTGTGTATTCTTTGTCAAGAGTTACTGTTCTTTCGCCGTCTGCAAAGTTGAGAATAAAGATACAGTCCCCTCTTTTTCTTACACTCACACCGTCGGGAATACCGAAATCGGGGACACCGAGGTCAATTCCGTCGGTAATGTCCTTGATAAAATCACCGATAAACTCATCCTCACTTGCAAAGGCAACATAATAAGCCTTGCCCTTGCCGTATTCATTCACCGTGACGGCAGGGGTTTCCTTATAGAAATCTGCCTTGTAAGTGCCGAGCGTTTCTGCCCCGTTTGTGTGAAGAACATCACAGAAATTTATTGCCGTGTAATCCTTGCCGTTGTAAGCAACCGTGTTGGTCATTCCCTTTGGCAGAGAATCAGTCTCTTCACACCACAGACCGAAAACATCCTTAAGCCTGTCTGCAGGGAAACCGCCGAGGTAGCAGAGGTCATCCTTGTCAACAATACCCGTAAGATATGTTGCCACAAACTGTCCGCCGCCGTTTACATAACTTTCGATTCTGTCGATTGTGCCGTCCTTGAGCATATAGAGGAAGGGTGCGATAACAAGATCGTATTTTGAAAAGTCACCGTCCATCGGGATGATATCAACTGCGATTCCTTGCTCATAAAACGGCTTGTACCATTTCACGCACTCACCGAAATAATCACGCTCGTTGTTGTTATAACCGCAGAAAACTTCCGTTGCCCATTTGTTCTGCCAGTCGTAAACTATCGCAACTTTGCCGTTATAGCCCTTGCCGACTACATCGCTGAGCTTTTTGAGGTCTGCACCGAGCTTTGAAACCTCCCTGAAAACACGGGTGTTTTCGTGACCGCAGTGGTCAACCACCGCACCGTGGAATTTTTCGTGTCCTCCACGGCTTTTACGCCACTGGAAATACTGCACACTGTCTGCACCGTGTGCAACAGCCTGAATTGATGACTGCGCCTGACGGTAAGGCTTCGGAATTTTGTTAACCTCGTGCCAGTTTACAATTGACGGTGTGCTTTCCATAAGGAAAAACGGCTGACCGTCTCGCATTGAACGGAAGGTGTCGTGAACAAACGCCGTTTCAACCGCCTCTTTTTCGGTCTCACCTCTGTCCCACGCAGGGTAATTATCCCACGATACAAGGTCAAGATGCTTTGCGAAATCCTGATAGTCAATGCCGTCATACATTTTCATAAAATTGGTTGTAATCGGTATATCGGGAGTAATCTCACGCAAGGGTGCAATCTCGTTTTCATAAAAAGAGATATGACTGTCCGAAACAAAGCGTTTCCACGCAAGCTTCATCGCAACAACGTGGTTTTCACCTCTGTCCTTTGGTGAATTTATCTGTGACCAGTCCGTCATCTGATGACTCCAGAAGCCGTTCCACCATTTCTCGTTGAGCTCGTCAAGGTCCTTATAATGTGATTTGAGCCACTCGCGGAATGCTTCCTGACAAAGCTCACAATGACATTCACCGCAGTATTCGTTGGAGATGTGCCACATTTTCACGGCAGGGTGGTTTTTATATCTTTCGGCAAGAAGAGTGTTGATGTTTCGCACCTTTTCACGGTAGACAGGCGATGTCAGACAATGATTGTGACGCACACCGTATTCGTTGCGTATACCGTTTGGCTCAACACGCAGAACTTCAGGATATTTCTGCGCAAGCCACGCAGGACGCGCTCCCGACGGAGTTGCAAGAATAACATCCTTGCCGTTGGCGTGAAGCTTATCAAGAATTTCGTCAAGCCACTCAAAATTATATACACCTTCTTCAGGTTCAAGCATCGACCATGCAAAAATGCCGACAGTTGCGCTGTTGACGTTTGCAAGATTCATCAGTCGCATATCCTCGTCCCATATACCCGGTGTGTTAATCCACTGGTCGGGGTTATAGTCCCCGCCGTGAATGATGTAATCAAAAAACTTTTTATCCATAACATCAGTCCTTTTTCAAGATGCTTTTATTATAAATGTCGGGATAAACTTTTGCAAGCAGAAAACATATTCTTATTGACACAATAATTTTTATTTGGGATAATAAAAAATAAATACTAATGTTATTTTAATGTTTACAGCTTATTTTATCATCAGAACTATGCATTATATCGGAAGGAGATGTCTTTAATGAGAATACTTGTTGCAGAAGATGAAAAAAGTCTTAATCGGATAATTGCAAAGCAACTCAAGTCCGCAGGGTATAGTGTTGACTGCTGTTTTGACGGTGAAGAGGCTTACGATATGCTGAGTATGGTTGACTACGACGCTGCCGTTTTTGATGTGATGATGCCGAAAATTGACGGCTTTTCTTTGCTGAAAAAAATCCGCAACGAGGGCAATCCGCTTCCCGTGCTTTTTCTTACTGCGCGCGACAGTATTGAAGACAGGGTGCAGGGGCTTGATATCGGTGCAGACGATTATCTTGTAAAGCCGTTTGCCTTTGAAGAGCTTCTCGCAAGGGTGCGTGTTCTTATCCGCAAAAACAGTGTTTCTAAAACAAATGTTATTTGTGTCAGCGACCTCACCGTTGACCTTTCAACCCGGACTGTTACGCGTGGCGGAAAAATCATCTCTTTGTCTGCAAAAGAATATGAGCTTTTGCAGTACCTTGCCGTCAATAACGGAATCGTACTCAGCCGTGAAAAAATTGAAGACCACATCTGGAATTACGATTACGAAGGCGGAACGAATGTTGTTGATGTTTATATCCGTTATCTGCGAAAGAAGATTGACGACGGTGCCGATACAAAACTTATACATACCGTCAGAGGAATGGGATATGTTCTCAGGGAGGAAAAATGAAAAAGCTATCGTTTAAAACAATTACAACTATATGGATAACCGTTCTTATCGCGTTCGTTTGCGCTGTGAGTATAACCACACTAATGATTATGAGTCAGCGAACGGCCCTTGATAAAGCCAAGCAGACGGTAATTGCCGCCGTTGAGGGCAATATGGACGAAATGGAATACAGTAACGGTGTTTTTGAAACAGAAAGCGATTTTGCCTTTTATTCGGGCGGAATTTACTGCGACTTATTTACGGAAAGCGGACAGTATATTATGGGTGAAACGCCCGAAGTTCTTATTGTCGCACCTCAGTCCCCGTCAGACAGTGTAAGCGAAACAGAAATCAACGAAGATATGTTCTATACATATACAGCTCTGCTTGATTTCACCAAATTTGAATACGAAATAGACGTTCTGTCGGGACAGGTTGTTTCTTACGAGGTTGACGTTACTCCCACCACCAAGCTTACTCCCGTACCGTATTCCGACACAAATTTTGAAAACGGCATCAGCACTTCAGAAGCAATTGACATTGCGCTTTCTCACGCCGGTATTCCCGAAAGCGAAGTTTCCGTCATGGGTGTTGAGCTTACAACCTATCACAACAGACATATTTTCAAAATCGATTTCATTTCCGAAAGTTCTTCTTATGAAAAAATATACATCCGTGGCATCTGTCCTGCCGAAAACACAACTGCCGCCTTTGATGCAGTTGCAAAAAACACTTTATACTTCCTGCCCGTATTCATTCTTATCGCTGCCATCGGTGCGTATATCATAACCAGAAGAACCATCCGTCCCGTCGAAAAAATCACCGAAGCGGCACAGGAAATCTCTTCGGGCAATGACCTTTCAAAGCGTCTTGATACAAAAAGTGCTCCTGCCGAAATCCACAGATTGGGTGAAACCTTCAACCTTATGTTCTCACGATTGCAGGCATCTTTTGAAAGTGAAAAGCAATTCACTTCGGACGCTTCACACGAGCTGCGCACCCCCCTTGCCGTTATAAAGGCGGAGTGTGACTACGCGCTTTCTTCCAATGCGGACGAAACCGACCGTGTTGAAGCGCTCACCTCCATAAATGAACAGACAAACAAAATGACCACTCTTGTATCCTCACTCCTTGCCGTAACAAGAGCCGAGCAGGGAACTCAGCGCTTCCCGCTGGAAAAAGGCAATCTGAGTATACTTACACAAGACATCTGTGACAAGTTCAGAACAACAAAGAATATAAAACTGATTTCTGATATTGATAAAGATATTGAAATCACAATGAACACAGCACTCATAACACAGCTTATCGAGAACCTTCTTTCCAATGCTGACAAATACAGCAAAGAAAACGGTACCGTTAATGTTAACCTTTATAAAGAAAAGAACGATGTTGTCTTATCGGTAAGAGATGACGGCATCGGAATAAGTGAATCTGACCTGCCTCAGATATGGAACAGATTTTACAGAGCCGACTCTTCACGAAGCGAAACTGAGGGCTTCGGACTCGGTCTCGCTCTTGTTAAAAAGATTGCAGAACTCCACTGTGCGGAATGTTCTGCAAAGTCGGAAATCGGTAAGTTTACGGAATTTTCAGTAATTTTCAAAAATTTTTAAAAAATTAAAAATTCTAATGTTCCTTTAATGTTTGGCGATTATTATTTAGTCACAGTCAAGGACGGCTGATAAATAAAATCCAAACACGAAAGGAAATGATTATATGAAAAAGAAGTTAGCAGTTGTTTTATCCGCATTGATAGTTTTGTCAGCAGTGGCGTTTACAGGTAGCGCACTCAGCAAACCCACAGTTGCCGAAAAACAGAACCAGAATCCCGTTACCGAGAATAAAAGCACGGAAATTGCCAAGATTTCTCTTGATGACGCAATAGACCTTGCACTCGCAGATGCAGGTGTCAAGCGTGAAGACGCACTCTTCCACGCATCACCTGAATTGGATAGGGATGAAAAGAATCAGCATTACGATGTAGAGTTTTACAGCAACGGAGTTGAATACGATTATGAAGTTGCCGTTGCCGACGGTGCAATTCTGAAGGCTGAAAAAGAACGAGAAAAAGTTCCGACAACAACTCAGAAAAAGGTTGAGGAAAAAGAACCTCAGAAGGTGAAAGAGAAGGAAGCAGAGAAAAAGAATGAAAAGCCGACCGAAGCACCAACTCTCAGCAAAAAGAATCCGGAAGCGTCTCATATCAGCATTGAACAGGCAAAGGAAGCCGCACTTCTGAACGCAGGTAAGAAAGCCGCTGATGTGCAGTTTAAAAAAGCAGTTTATGACATCGACGACCTCGTTGCTCATTACGACATAAAGTTCGTTGCTGACGGTTACGAATATGAATATGAGGTCAAGGCTGCTGACGGCAAGATTCTTGAAAAAGACGTAGATAAAATCCACACTTCAGTTGCTCCTACAAAGCAGGAAAAGCCCCAGAACAACAATTATATCGCTAAAGAGAAGGCTCTGGAAGCAGCCGTAGCTCATGCAAAGGTTGATTCGGCTCAGGTTAAATTCTCAAAGGTCGAGCTTGACCGCGATGATCTGATTGTTCATTACGATGTTGAATTTGTATCAGGTGCTTATGAGTACGAATACGAAATCAACGCTGAAACAGGAAAAGTTGTAACATTTGATAAAGAAAGAAACGACTGAATAACCAAACCCCCGGGTGCCGTGTTCATAAGAACATAACACCCGGGGGAACTTTTTTAATTTTTACTGATTCTTTGCTCTTTTCTTTGCCTTCTGCTTTTTATAAAGTGTAATCAATCCGCTTGCACCGAGGTTAAGAATAATTGAACCGAGAACAAGAGAAAGAAGATGGCTCGGGAGATTTGCTACAATCTTATCACTTTCGATAAAAGAACAGATAAGATAAACAAATCCTACATCGTTGAAGAACATCGGTATAAACGGTCTTGTAAGAATAAGCACTCCGATGATGAAAACAAGCGGAATGCAAACTGCTGCAAAATGCGAAAGACCTAATCCCATAAGGAGTTTCGCGCTGAGACTTACCGCTGCCGCAAGCAGAAGTCCGACTGCACCACCGCAAAGAGTGTGCCAGAATCGTTCTTTGTAAGTCAGCTCTTCCTGAAGGAAGAAAACGGCTACACTGATAAAGAACGCCCAGTTAATTACACGCAAGCCTTCGTGAGGCATCACGTCGTGAAGTGCCTGAAAAATCACGTTCCACAAGGCAATCCACAAGAAAACAAGGCAAAGTGCCGGAAGCTTCCCCTTGGGCGGCTTGTGTAAAAGTTTAATACCCTTCTTTTCGTTTGATTGTGTCATTAAATTACCCTCCATAAAATTTATACATTTGTCATAATTTGTATAAACGATCTAGGCAATTCTACCACAATTATACGGGTTCGTCAACCATTATTTTGACTCATCAAAGCATATTACTTTTTTCGCATTATCACTCGGTTTGTCCTGTTCGGTAACAATTGTAAAACCTGCTGTTTCAGGATCAGGCATATCCTCAAACACCTCTTCCAGTTTGCCTGTTCCCGGGAAACCGATATAAAGACTTTCTTTTTTCATACGTATCACCTCAGAAATATTGTAACGCTAAACCGTGGGAAAAGTAATCAGCCCTCAATTACTGTGTTTGTCTGTGAATATACATTCCTGACATATTTTCTTCACCGTTGTTCTGAAATGCAGACAACATCAACTGTGACTTTTCTCTTAATGTTACACATTTATATTCCGTCATCGTTATTATACCTTTGCAAAATTTACTGAGTTAATTATACCAACATAAAATAATAAAATCAACCTCAACCACACCCACGTTCAGGTCTCTCGTCAGTTAACAGCCTCGATGATAATGAACGTGATATCATTTAAATCACCAAAGAAAAAAAGAAACCACTCTGATGAGTGATTTCTTCTCTTGTGATATCTACAACATTTCAAACCCCGGTCATAACTTGTTCTACACTGAAATTTTTATACGCATAAGAGTGTATCACCAATTCAATCGGGAAAATAACAGTCTGAATCAAAGGCATAATTTGCGACACCGTATCAATCAACAGACAGCTCTGTGTCTGATCGGTTTCCTGCGGCATCAACCGCAATAATCGTATATGTATCGCCGACGGTACCCTCAGGGTCTGTTACCGTAAGAGGATAATCCCATTTATAATTTTCCACACGAGTGAAAAATTCACCGTTTTTGCAAATTCGGTAATAGGCTATACCAAAGTTATCCTCAGAAGGCTTCCAGCTTAATGTCACACCGTTTTCGTCAGAAATGACCGTTGCATTTGCAGGTGCGGAGGGTTTCTTAGTTTCAAGCACATATCCGTTCGCAACATAATCACGGTAGGTTTCGATATACATGCTCTTTACAAGATTAGGTGAATAATAGTGGGAATAAGAGAAAGTAATGATATTCTCGCAATAACGTGAAGCTACATCCAACTGCATAACAAAACGGTCAAGCGTAGCAGTGACGGACTCGATATTTTCAGTCTCGGGTCGCAGAATTGTTCCGCCAAGGATACTCGGTCCTGTTGCGACGTCAAAATTTTCGCAATTTGCCCACAATTTTATGTCTGCATCAGCCTTTTCTGCCGCTTTGGAATACATTTCCCATATTTTCACAAGATCTTCTTCCTCAACCCAATCAGCTCCGATTGCATCCTGCGGGGCAACGATGTCACCATCCCTGAAAGCAGCACGTTCGAAGAAAGTGAGCCATTGAGAATAAGTTGCAACATCACCAAGATCAAGGTAATGCGCAGTATACGGACTTATCATCATCGGCAGATCAGGGTCAATCTCAGTTGCCCTGTTAAGTACAGTATTAAAGCCCTTAACCATCTTGCCCATAAGCGGACCGCAATTTATCTGATTATTAATTTCAAGGGTGAAATACCAACCATAGAAATTTTCAGGACTGATAGAATAGTAACCATCATAAATATCTTCAAGCATCTCAGCCGTAATCGTGCAGACAGACTTGTAATCTCCTGTAAAATTGCCGAGTAACCAAAACGAATCAAACATTGTCAAGCCAAGAAAAACCTTGATATCCGTACCCTTGCAGGCTTCAAGAGCCGATCCTACAACATCACCGCCAAAGGCAGCACCGTCAAAAGCAGAAATTGAACTGTTATAATAAACAGTCCAGTTTCCGTCTGCATCCATGTTTGCAAGATCCTGCAGAACGAGATATTCAACACCGTCACGCTGCATACACTCAATTTCTGACGCCCAACGCTCATCGTCCCAGGTACTGCTCATCCACGATTGAAGAAATGTACCGCTGAATTCAGGCGCACATTTACGTTCAGGCAACTGAGTATCACCGAAAGGTGCCGCAAAGGTAATCAATGCCAGCAATGCAACAAAAAAATTCTTAATAAGACTGAACATAAGAACTCTCCTTATTTCAATGAAATAACATTACACCGACATTATAACACATCACACACAAATTTTCTATAAAAACATAATTAAATCACCTTATATGTAACAAAAAAGAAGAAACCACTCGGATGAGTGATTTCTTCTCTTGGCGCCTCAAACAGGGCTCGAACCTGTGACACCGCGGTTAACAGCCGCGTGCTCTGCCAGCTGAGCTATTGAGGCATATTAAAGTTTATGCAGAAATTCAAAAGACATTCATCTGTTGTTTTCTGCTTTTAAAAAAAATTATGTCGGCGTCGCCTTATCTTCCCGGGCGGCTGCCCGCCAAGTATTTTCAGCACTGAAGAGCTTAACTACCGTGTTCGGTATGGGAACGGGTGGACCCTCTTCGCTATCGACACCGACTTCTATCCAAAATACGGCATCCCGTATTTCTTAACTTTTCCTGGTGACCCGTACGAGATTCGAACTCGTGTTGCCGGCGTGAGAGGCCGGAGTCTTAGGCCACTTGACCAACGGGCCACAATTGGTACACCATCACGGGCTCGAACCGTGGACACCCTGATTAAGAGTGATTGCCTTGTCAGGCAATCGGGTGCAGGTGCTCTAAAGTGTTGATTTCATCGGAAAGTCTTATACATTTAATTTAATTGTTTGCTTATGCGCGCGCCTGATTCTCAATACTACATTTACCGTCACACGTTTTCTGTCATGCTCACAAGTTTGTAAAAGCTTGTTCTTTTGGTTTCGGTTTTTTCCATTGCAACCTTTGCCGTTATTTCGCCCGCTTTCCAAGAGGAATATACCTCATTCCAATTTTCAGGGAAAACGAGAGCGGGACGACCTAATTTTTTGCCGCTCTGTTTTGCGGCTTCAATCCCTTCCGCTTGTCGCTTGCGTATAGTTGCGCGTTCCTGCTCTGCGATTGTGCCCAACACTTCACTTAAGATGTTGTTGACCATCTCAAACACCCATTCTTGTCCGTCAGGCAAATCCAT
>JAZROM010000088.1:0-20237 GCA_045648745.1 Acutalibacteraceae bacterium
ACGTCCTCGTCGTTGAGGGGCTCGAAGTAAAGTCTGTCAGCAGTATCAAAGTCTGTTGATACGGTTTCGGGGTTGTTGTTAATGATAACAACCTCGTAACCGAGTTCTTTAAGAGTCCATACGCAGTGAACCGATGAGTAGTCAAATTCGATACCCTGACCGATACGGATGGGACCTGAGCCGAGAACGATGATTGTCTCCTTCTCGCCACGCTTGATTTCTCTTGATTCACATTCTGTGTCATAAGATGAGTAGAAGTACGGTGTTTCAGCCTTGAACTCTGCACCGCAGGTATCAACCATCTTGTAAACCGCGTCAAGTGTCTTTTCGGGAAGCTTACCTGCATACTTGAGGATTGTTGCATCCTTGTAGCCGTATTTCTTACCCTTGATGTAGTAATCTTCATCAAGATTACCGCTTTCAAGCATCTTTTCGTAATCTGCAAGGTTCTTGAGCTTTGCAAGGAACCACTCGTCAATCATTGTGATTGAGTGGATTTCGTCAATGCTTACGCCCTCTTTGAGAGCCTTGAAAACTGTGAAGAGTCTGATATCATCCTGATCGTGGAGTTTTTCGATAACATCCATATTCTCAGGGAATTTGTTGTAATTAAGAGTATCAAGACCAATTTCTGCACCGCGGACAGCCTTCATAATTGCCATCTCAAATGTGGGTGCAATAGCCATAACCTCGCCTGTTGCCTTCATCTGTGTGCCGAGCTTACGGCTTGTGGAAACAAACTTGTCAAACGGCCACTTCGGGAACTTAACAACACAGTAGTCAACTGTCGGCTCAAAGCAAGCACAAGTCTTACCTGTGATGTCGTTACGGATTTCATCAAGTGTGTAACCGAGAGCAATTTTTGATGTAACCTTTGCAATCGGGAAACCTGTTGCCTTTGAAGCAAGAGCTGATGAACGTGAAACTCGGGGGTTAACCTCGATAACTGCGTATTCAAAGCTTTCGGGATCAAGTGCAAACTGACAGTTACAACCGCCCTCGATGCCAAGCTCTGTGATGATATCAAGAGATGCTGAACGAAGCATCTGATATTCTTTATCTGAAAGTGTCATTGCAGGAGCAACAACGATACTGTCACCTGTGTGAACACCAACGGGGTCGATGTTTTCCATTGAACAGATTGCAATTGCGTTACCTGCGCTGTCACGCATTACTTCGAACTCGATTTCCTTCCAACCTGCAATGTACTTCTCAACAAGCACCTGAGTGATGGGAGAAAGCATAAGTCCGTTGTATGTGATAACACGGAGTTCTTTTTCGTTGTAAGCAACACCGCCACCTGCACCGCCGAGCGTGAAAGCAGGACGAAGAATTACGGGATAGCCGATTTCCTCTGCAATTTCTGCAGCACGGTCAACAGTTGTTGCAATATCTGACGGGATACAGGGCTGACCGATTTTAAGCATCGTGTCACGGAACATCTGTCTGTCCTCTGCCTTGTCGATAGCTTCCGCGTTTGTACCGAGAAGCTTGACACCCATCTTATCAAGATAGCCGTCCTTGGCAAGCTGCATAGCGATGGTAAGACCTGTCTGTCCGCCAAGACCTGCAAGAATTGAGTCAGGACGCTCTTTTTCAATAATTCTCTTTACTGTTTCAACAGTAAGGGGTTCGAGATAAATCTCGTTTGCAAGTGCGCTGTCTGTCATAATTGTTGCAGGGTTTGAGTTAACAAGAACAACATCAAGACCTGCATCCTTAAGCACACGGCAAGCCTGTGCACCTGCGTAGTCAAACTCGGCAGCCTGACCGATAACGATAGGACCTGAACCGATTACAAGTACTTTTTTGATATCTTTATTAAGCGGCATCAGTCATTACCTCCCATCATTGTGATAAAGTCGTCATAAACATAGTGTGTATTCAAGGGGCTGATGCAAGCCTCGGGGTGGAACTGAGTGGTGATAATCTTCTTATCATCATAGCTCATACCCTCGCAGGTACCGTCATTTGCATTGACAAAGCTCTGTTTGCCGCACGGTACACTGTCTGCAACAACCTCATAGCCGTGATTCTGGCTTGTGATATATGTCTTGCCGTTGTCAAGGCTCTTAACCGGCTGATTTGCACCGCGGTGACCGTACTGAAGCTTCACGGTGTCGCCGCCCATTGCAAGAGCCACGAGCTGATGACCGAGGCAGATGCCGAGCATCGGCACTTTGCCGATAAGCTTTTTGATTTCTTCAACAGCCGCCTGATTCTCCTTCGGGTCTGCAGGGCCGTTAGAAATTACAACACCGTCTGCACCGAGTGCGAGAATATCCTCTGCTGAAGTGTCAACGGGAACAACTGTTACATCACAGCCACGCTTTGTAAGCTCAGCAATAATGCTCTTTGTCTTACCGAAGTCAACAAGTGCAACACTGAACTTTTTGTCGTCAGCATTTACTGTATATTTTTCCTTTGAGCCTACTGCCTCAACCGCACCGGTGATTTTGTAAGCCTTGATTTCGTCAAAGTTGACGTTTGTCGGATCATCTGTGATTTTAGCATTCATAACACCGTTATCACGGATAACGCGTGTGATTTCACGTGTGTCAACACCGCATACACCTACGATGCCCTGCTTTTTGAGGAACTCATCAAGTGTGTACTGACAACGGAAGTTTGACGGAGCTTCACACCACTCGCGTACAACATAAGCCTTGAGATGTGACTTGTCACACTCAAAATCTTCTTCCATAATGCCGTAGTTTCCGATAAGGGGGAATGTGTGCATTACAATCTGACCGTAGTAAGTCGGGTCTGTAAGGGTTTCGACATAAGCGCCCATACCTGTTGTGAAAACAAACTCACCGATTACCTCGCCCTCTGCACCGAATCTTTCACCCTCGAAAACGTGACCGTCTTCAAGAACAATGTAAACTTTTTTCATCCATAGACCTCCCTTAAAGCGTTGCTGCCATAACGGCCTTTATTGTGTGCATCCTGTTTTCTGCTTCTTCGAAAACGATGGATTTTTCACTTTCAAATACTTCGTCGGTAACTTCCATTGCATCTCTGCCGAACTTCTCGCCCATTTCCTTACCGACAGCTGTTTTATGGTCGTGGTAAGCAGGTAAGCAGTGCATAAATACAACGTTTTCAGCCGCTGCATCCATAAGTGCTTTGTTCACCTGATACGGTGCAAGGTCGTCGATTCTCTCCTGCCATACTTCGATCGGCTCACCCATTGAAACCCATACATCCGTGTAAATTACGTTTGCATCCTTAACAGCTTCAATCGGGTCTTCACAGAAGCGGATTACCGAACCTGTTTCTTTTGCGATTTCAAGACATTCGTCAACGAGTGCCTGATCGGGGAAATACTTTTTGGGGGCTGCTGCAGTGAAGTTAAGATACATCCTTGCACAGCCTACCATAAGTGAATTACCCATATTGTAACGGGCATCGCCCATATAAACAAAGTTTATACCTTTAAGGTAACCGAAATGCTCCTTGATTGTAAGGAAATCGGCTAATATCTGAGTCGGGTGGAATTCGTTTGTAAGTCCGTTCCATACGGGAACCTTTGAATACTTTGCAAGCTCTTCAACCAATTCCTGGCCGTAGCCTCTGTATTCAATACCGTCAAACATTCCTGCAAGAACTCTTGCTGTGTCGGCAATGCTTTCCTTTTTGCCAATCTGTGAACCTTCTGCAAGGTATGTTGAACCCATACCGAGGTCACTCGCAGCTACTTCAAAGCTGCAGCGTGTTCTTGTGCTTGTCTTTTCGAAAATGAGGGCGATGTTCTTACCCTCGTGGATTCTGTGAGGGATTCCTGCCTTTTTCTTTGCCTTGAGTTCTGCGGCAAGATCGATGAGATAACCGATTTCTTCGCTTGTAAAATCAAGCAATTTAAGGAAATCTCTACCCTTTAAGTTTACCATTTGAGTTCCTCCTAAAGTATGCCTATATTCCAAAAAACAGGGCGGATAAAACAATCCGCCCCTTATATCAGTCGATAAAAGTGCTTACATATTCAATCTGCTTCTCAACAGAGTCAATACCTGTACCACCTGCAGAGATTCTTTTAGCAACGCAGGTTTCAAGAGATATTTCCTTGTAGAGGTCTTCGCAGAAGAGGTCACTGTATTTATTATAATCTTCAAGTGACATAGTTTCAAGCACTAAATCATTATTTATGCAATATGCAACGATCTGACCAACGATTTTGTATGCACTTCTGAAAGGCATACCCTTCTTTGTAAGGTAATCAGCAAGGTCTGTTGCATTAATAAAGCCTTTTTGTGCTGCGGAATACATATTATCCGTAAGCACTGTCATTGTTTCAATCATCGGTGCAAACACACGAAGGCACTGCTTGAGTGTGTCAATGCTGTCGAAGATGCATTCCTTATCTTCCTGCATATCCTTGTTGTATGCAAGAGGAATACCCTTGAGCACCGTAAGCATTGTGAAAAGGTTACCGTAAACACGGCCTGTTTTACCACGGACAAGTTCAGCCATATCAGGATTTTTCTTCTGAGGCATGATGCTTGAGCCCGTTGTATAACTGTCGCTGAGTTCAACAAACTTGAACTCCCAGCTTGACCAGAGAATGATCTCTTCCGAAAAACGGGAAAGATGCATCATTATCGTTGAATACGCACTCATAAGCTCAACACAGAAATCACGGTCAGAAACACCGTCAATACTGTTAAGAGTAATGCCGTCAAAGCCGAGTTCTTTTGCAACGAATTCACGGTCAGTGTTATATGTTGTGCCTGAAAGAGCACATGAACCGAGGGGTGAATAGTTCATTCTCTTAAGAGCGTCTTCAAGTCTGCCGATGTCACGTGTGAACATCATCGCATAGGCAAGAAGATGGTGTGCAAATGTTATCGGCTGTGCTCTCTGGAGATGAGTATATCCCGGAAGAATGGAAGTCTTGTGAGCTTTTGCCTGAACGAGTATAGCCGCAAGAAGTTCTCTGATAAGAGCAATAATCTCGTTTGTCTCGTCACGAAGGAAAAGGCGGATATCCACCGCAACCTGATCGTTGCGGCTTCTTGCCGTGTGAAGTCTCTTGCCCACATCGCCGATACGCTTTGTGAGTTCAGACTCAACAAACATATGAATATCTTCTGCGTCCATATCAAAAGCAAGTTTACCGCTGTTGATGTCATCAAGAATAGACTGAAGACCTGCAGTTATCTTGTCACAGTCATCATCACTGATAATGCCCTGTAAAGCAAGCATTGCTGCGTGCTTCATCGAGCCTGTGATATCCTGCTTATACATTTTGCAGTCAAAATGAATGGAAGAGTTAAAGTCGTCAGCAATCTTATCGAGTGCCTGTTCAAATCTTCCTGCCCACATTTTTTCCATAGTTAATTACTCCGAATTGCTTATTTGAGGTTGTTCTTAGCCTTCATCTTAGCGTAAACCTTGATGGGAAGACCGTAGAGGTTAATGAATCCTGCTGAGTCAGCCTGATTGTAAACGTTATCCTCGTCGAATGTTGCGATCTCAGGATCGTAGAGTGAGAACGGTGATGTAACACTTGCGTTAATCATATTACCCTTATAGAGCTTGAGCTTAACGTCACCTGTAACTGTCTTCTGTGTCTCCTTAACGAATGCGAGGATAGCCTCTGTAAGCGGTGTGTACCACTGTGCGTTATATGTAAGTTCAGCAAGCTTCTGAGCAACGATTGCCTTGTAGTGTGCTGTTTCCTTATCAAGTGTGATTGATTCAAGAACTTCGTGAGCCTTGTAGAGGATTGCTCCGCCCGGTGTCTCATAAACGCCACGGCATTTCATACCTACAAGTCTGTTTTCAACGATGTCAAGAAGGCCGATACCGTTTGCACCGCCAAGCTCGTTGAGTTTTTCAACAAGTGAAACTGCATCCATCTCTACGCCGTCAACAGCTGTGGGTACACCCTTTTCAAAGTGGATTGTAACATATGTCGGAACATCGGGAGCCATTTCGGGAGAAACGCCCATTTCAAGGAAGCCTTCCTTGTTGTAAAGCGGCTCGTTTGCAGGATCTTCAAGATCGAGACCTTCGTGTGAAAGGTGCCAGATGTTCTTGTCCTTTGAGTAGTTTGTTTCACGGCTGATCTTAAGAGGAACATTGTGTGCCTCAGCGTATTCGATTTCTTCCTCACGTGACTTGATGTCCCACTCTCTCCAAGGAGCGATGATGGGCATATCAGGTGCGAAAGCCTTGATAGCAAGTTCGAATCTTACCTGGTCATTACCCTTACCTGTACAGCCGTGGCAGATAGCGTCTGCGCCTTCTGCAAGAGCGATTTCAGCAATTCTCTTTGCAATCGGAGGACGTGCATATGCAGTACCGAGAAGATAATCCTCATACTTTGCGCCAGCCTGGATGCCGGGGAAAACGTATTCCTCAAGGAATTCCTTTGTAAGGTCTTCGATATAAATCTTGGAAGCACCTGTCTTGATAGCCTTCTCTTCAAGACCCTCAAGCTCACTTGCCTGACCAACGTTACCTGAAACTGCGATTACTTCACAGTTGTTATAGTTCTCCTTAAGCCAGGGGATGATGATTGATGTGTCAAGACCGCCTGAGTAAGCGAGAACAACTTTCTTTATGTTTTCTTTATTCATAATAAAACCTCCAATATGCATTTCTGCTTGCTTTTATGCACATATATTAACACGATATGCATAAATATGCAATAGGAAAACTGCAATATTTCACTTTTTGTAAACCTGCACAACGCACCGCTAAAAGATAAAGATAATCTATGCAAAATTACAAGTTCATATAAATATATCACTTTTTTTGCTTAATTTCAACACTTTCGGGCAAATTTAATGCAATATTTTTTTGTTGTTTTTTCTGCCCTGAATACGCTTTGAATAATATTCATAAAAATTGAATAAAAATGAAAATTCTGCATATTCTTGCAATCACAAAAATGATTATTGTAAAAATCGCCTCTTTGATATATAAT
Source organism: Acutalibacteraceae bacterium (assembly GCA_045648745.1). Classification (GTDB taxonomy): domain Bacteria; phylum Bacillota; class Clostridia; order Oscillospirales; family Acutalibacteraceae; genus CAG-488. The sequence continues at coordinate 6,935 of JAZROM010000088.1, forward strand.
CAACTCAGTGAGGTGTATTGTATGAAAAATGAAAAGTTGAAATCAAATGAAGCAAAACAGCTTACCCGACTGAGTAAAACACGCTCGAAAGGTACTTACGGCGGTTACTTCTTTGTGCTTGTATGCCTGATTGCGCTAGTAAATATCCTCGACGAGGTCACAAGTAATCTTACCGTTACCGTGCAGTCATCGTTTGTTACGGAGTTTTTTGTAAACAATCCGTTCCTCGGTAAGTTCTACACCTTCCAGGAAGGCCTTGCGCTTCATTCAACGGTAGGTATTGTTACTTATGTTTTCGGAATCATAACTCCGTTTTATAAAGCTCTTGCCGACAAGTGGGGACGCAAGCCTCTGTTTGTTCTGTCCACACTCGGTATGGCAACAGGTCTTGCAATCATTTATCTTTCGACAAGCTACATAATGTTCCTTGCAGGCTTTGCTGTTATCAGCTTCTTTATGGGACACGACATTCAGATTATCTACATCCTTGAGGAAGCACCCGAAAAGCACCGTGCAAAAATTTACAGTCTTCTTAAGAGCTTCGGTATCCTCGGTGTTATCCTTATTCCGACACTCCGTGATATGCTTATGGGTGACGATGCAACAAAATGGCGCGACATTTTCCTCGTTCCTGCCATTCTCGGTTTTATCGCAGTACTTCTTGTTATTCTTTTTGCAAAGGATACAAAGGTGTTTATCAACGAGAGAATCGCGTATCTTTCCCGTCCTTTTGAAGAAAGACAGGCTGAAAAAGAGCTTAAGAAAAAGCAGAGCCAGGCACAACGCAATCAGTCAGGCGTTTTCAACGGCGTTAAGTATATCTTTGCTAACAAGGACACAAAAAACCTTATTATTTCACACATTATTTTTGACTCAGCAATGCCTGCAATCGCACTCTATTTTGAATCCTCAATGCACGAGGTCGGTATGAGCACATCGGACATCACAAAGGCTCTGTTTATGGTGCCTGTTGTGTATGCGGCAATCACCTTCCTTTCAGGTTTCATTGCAGATAAACTCGGCAGAAAAGTAACTGTTGCAGGCTTCTCGTCAACCTGTGTTATCGGTTATTCACTCTTCGTTGCAGGTATTCTTCTCGGTTGGAATCCATACCTTATCGGTGCATTTGCAGGTCTCTATCAGGGTTCATACTGGATAGGCAGAGACTATATGAATGTTATGATGACTGAAAAAGTTCCGACAGATATCCGTGCATCGGTTGTCGGTGCTGAGGGACTTCTTGTAATCATCGGTCTTGTTGTCGGCTACGGTGCGGCAGTCCTCGGTATGCTCAAGTTCCGGATCTGGTGGGTATGCCTCGCAATCTCCGTTGTTGCCGTAAGTGTGGCGGCGATTATGTTCGTATTCAAGGTTAAGGAAACCAAGGGCGTCAACCTTGACGAAATAAAATAATAACAAAAAGCAAAACGGCTTGCAGTTGACTCTGCAAGCCGTAATTTTTATGTCTTTTAAGTTTCTTCGATGCTCATACTCGCACAAGCGTTGAGTGAAAGATCAGCCGTGTTACCGTTTTTGAATTCATAATAACCCTGCGCACCGACCATTGCGGCATTGTCACCGCAGTATTTAAGCTCAGGTGCGTACAGCTCCCAACCGTGCTTTTCGCAGAGTGCGGTCATTTCACGTCTCAATACAGAGTTTGCGGAAACTCCGCCTGCAAGAACAATCTTTTTATATCCGAGGTCAAGTGCCGCCTTTTCGGTGTTTTCGGTCAGACAATCAACAACCGCCTTGATGTATGAAGCACCGAGATCAGGTACGCTGATCTCTTCGCCCTTCTGCTTTGCAATGTTTATTGTGTTGAGTGCTGCTGTTTTCAGACCTGAAAAGCTGAAGTCATACGGAGCACCGTCAACTCTCGGGTGAGGCATCTTGTATGCCTTATCGTTACCGTCCTTTGCAACGCGGTCAAGGTTGAGTCCACCGGGATACGGAAGTCCCATAGCACGTGCAGCCTTGTCCATCGCTTCACCTGCAGCATCGTCGTGCGTGTAGCCGATAACCCTGAATTCGGTATAATCCTTTACTTCAACGAGGTGGCTGTGACCTCCCGAAACAACAAGGCACAAAAACGGAGGCTTGAGGTCGGGATGAGTAATGTAGTTAGATGCGATGTGCGAACGCAGATGATGTACTGGAACAAGCGGAAGTCCCGACGCCATTGTGATACCTTTTGCGTAATTAACACCGACAAGCAGTGCACCGATAAGTCCCGGTGCGTGAGTAACCGCAACCGCATCGATATCCTCGAGCGTGCATCCTGCTTCGCTGAGTGCATTCTTAACAACACCTGATATTGCTTCGACGTGTCTGCGTGATGCGATTTCAGGCACAACTCCGCCGTAAATTTTATGTTCTTCAACCTGTGATGCGACTATGCTTGAAAGCACTTTTCTGCCGTCTTCAACAACGGCTGCCGCAGTCTCGTCACAGGAGGATTCTATTGATAATATTTTCATTGAGCGTCAACTTCCTTTAAATATCTGGTCATTATATATGCGTCTTCGGTCGGATTGGAATAAAAATTCTTACGCTGACCGACGATATTATAACCCTCTTTTTTGTAAAGTTCAATAGCAGGGACGTTGCTTATTCTTACTTCGAGTGAAATAAATTCGCAATTTCTCATCTGCGCACCTCTTGTTGCGGCATCAATCAGCGTTTCTCCGATGCCGAGACGACGATATTCAGGCAGAACGGCAACATTTGTTATGTATGCCTCACCGCAGATTTCGTGAACACCGATGTAACCGAGAACCTTGTTTTCTGACAATGCCGCAAGGAAATGTGCCGTATCGTTTGCAAGTTCACTGCGTAGTCCATCTTCACTCCACGGCACGGAAAAGGATACCTTTTCAAGCTCTGCAATCTGCCTGATGTGGCTATCGTTCATCGGAACGATGTCCATTGTGATACTGTCGATGAATTTGTTGAGAAAAGCCTCAAGACTGTCAGCGCAGTTACGGTAAATTTCAACGCTCCCGCCGTAAGGGTCAGGCACACCTCCGTCAGGCACAATCACCCTGAAAGTAGGATTAAGCCGCATAACCGCACCTTTATGGTTTTCAGTCATACATACCATAATATCGGTTTCGTCAAAGATATATCCGTTAAAGACAGTCGCACGGTGGGAAGTGATATCTGCTCCACGCTCACGGCACACCTCAATCGCCTGAGGTGAAGCCTCGTCACCCGTATAAGCTGCAAGACCGCAGCTGCGGCAGGTGATATCAGTGATATCTCTGTCTTTGAGTATTTTTTTGAAAAGTCCTTCAGCCATAGCACTGCGGCAGGTATTGCCCGTGCAGACGAAAGTTATGTTAAGCATAATAAATCACCAGAATGATTATACCACACAAAAGATAATTTTGCTACTTTCAGTTGTAAATTCTTTTAAAAACATTACTAATAAAGCCGTGTGTCCCACGGCTTTATTTTCTTGCATTTTACGCTGTTATGCCGTATAATATAAACCAACAATTGTTACGGTGATATAACCGTAAGGAATCGAGGTAAAGCTTATGACAAAAGTTATTGCGTTTTTTATGGCGATTTTCACATGGCTGAATATTGCTCTTTTTCCCGGCAAACTGACGGGTGAGGGCACCTTCGGTGAGCCTGATGCACCTATGGTGCAGACCGAATTTGACGAAGGTGAATTTGTTTTGGGTGAATATGACCTGATTGTTTCACCTGACGGTGACGACAGCAACCCAGGTACGGTGGAAGCTCCTCTGAAAACTCTCACAAAAGCAAAGGAACTTCTCAAGTCCCTTTCAACAGATGAGGCTGTTACCGTCTGGTTCAGAGAAGGTACATATACAATCGGCGAAACAGTGAAGTTTACTTCGGCTGATAAAAGCAATGTGCTTTACCGTTCCTATCCCGACGAGAAGGTTTCTTTCTCAGGCTCAAAAGCTATCGCAGGCTGGAGTGAGACAACAATCAACGGCGTCAAGGCATTCATAACTGATGTTGAAGTCAATTCTGATGAAGATTATTTCCGTTCACTTTTCAAGGGTGATAAGCGTCTTCCTCTTTCAACCTATCCTAAAGAGGGTACATTTAAAATAGCAGACCCGAGCGAAAGTGAAGCTGTTGCAGGCTCTCATGCACCGGATTTCTTTACTCATTCCGTTGCCTTTTACGCGCATAAGGATCAGATTCTCGACTTCGCAAACGCAGAAGATGTTGAAGTTCAGATTATGCATTTCTGGTGCGACGAGCATCTTCCCGTACATTCCGTTGATGCTTCAACGGGCAGAATTGAAACAACAAAGCCCACAGCAATGCGCGTAAGAGTTGACGATAATTTTGTTTATCACAATGTTAAAGAAGCTCTTTCACTTCCCGGTGAATGGTATCTTGACCGCACGGAGGATAAGCTTTACTACATCCCCGAAGAGGGCGATACAATTGAAAACACCGTTCTTAACGCAGGTGTTAACGATAAGCTTTTTGAGTTCAACGGCGCAGAGAATATTTCTTTCCGGGGTATCGACTTCGTAAACACAGATTGGGAGTTTGTTGACGGTACACATACGGGCAACCCCTTCAGCTCTTCACATCCGTTGTATAAAAACATTAAATACGGTGCTGACCATCCGCAGGCTGCGTATGAAATTCCTGCTGCAATAAATATTGTTGCTTCTTCGGGTATTAATTTTACAGACTGCCGTTTTGAAAATATTTCTTACACTGCTGTCAAATTTGATAAGGGTACGCAGAATTGCGATATCACAAGCTGTATGTTTAACGAAATCGGTGCTAACGCAATCTTTATCCACGGTGATTTTGTTGTCCCTGCAACAACAAGAAACATCAACATCAGGGATTGTCATATCAGCTACTACGGCAGAATTTTCAGCAATGCTATCGGTATTCTTCTGACTAACGCTTATGATTGCGACCTTACAAACAACGAGATTCACGACGGCTGGTATACAGGTATTTCAGTCGGCTGGAGCTGGGGTTATGCAGATCACCCGACAAATAAAATCACCATCAGCAACAACCTCATTTACAACATCGGCAATGGTTGGCTTTCCGATATGGGCGGTATCTACACGCTCGGTGTTCAGCCTGAAACAGTGATTTCGGGAAATGAGATTTACAACGTCGGCTGTGACGAGGGTGCTTACGGCTACGGCGGTTGGGGCATCTACCTCGACGAGGGCTCAAGCGGAATGCTTGTTGAGAATAACCTCGTTTATGATTGCTCTTCTGAAACCTTCCATCAGCACTACGGCAGAGATAATATCATCAGAAACAACATCTTTGCTTTCGGCGGTGAGGGCGCGTTCATAATCACAAAGAACGAGGAGCATAACTCCCTTACGGCTACAAACAATATTTTTGTAACAGATAATGCCCCGATGTATGCCTTCGATACAAAAAGCGATTGGTTTGTTGATGACAGTAATCTTTATTGGGACTATGACCGAGGCGGTAAAGTTCTTGCCGGTCACACAACAAAGCTTTTCGACAGAGATTCACTTATAATTGTAAAGGCAAGAGGTTATTATAACAACGCGCTCTTTAAGGATCCGCTCTTCAAGGATCCTGTAAACCGCGATTTCACTCTCGCTGAAAATAGCCCTGCGCTCGAAATCGGCTTCAAGCCTTTCAGCTATAACGCAGGCACTCTTACAAAATTCAATTAAAAATTAAGAAGCTGCGGTACATCCGCAGCTTCTTTTTTCGTCATCCCCCTCCCCTGCACTGTGTGTTCTAACATCGTCTTTTAAAGCATAACCTTTATACGAGGTGATGTGATGGAAAAAGATGTCAAAGAAATCAAAGAATTCAATGAAAATAAAGAGAACAACGAATCAGAAAAAATCAAGGATATCAGAAACAAGAGAAAAACTGAAAAATCGGATTTCAGCAACGTTGTTTTTGTTCAGGCAGTTGTGTGTGCCTTTACGATATTACTAGTTTTTCTCGCGTGGAAATTCAGTCCGTCAACCTTTGATTTTCTGCGCAGTGAATTCAACCGTATTATGTCGATTGATATGACAACGGACGAGTTGATTGAGTCAGCCAAGGATACTGCACAATCGGTTATGGGATCTATGTCCTCTGAAGAAACCACCGTTAAAGATACATCAGAAGAAGTAGTACTTGACGGTGAAGGCGGTGAGGATAAAGAATCCGTAGCAGTTGCTGTTATGGCAGGGCTCGGCAAAAACGATAAAATCACCGTGCCTCTTCACGGCAGAATAACGTCCCGTTACGGTTACCGTACAAATCCCATTTCAGGCAAATACGGACTGCACACGGGTGTCGACATTGCCGCTGACGAGGGCACAACCATTGTAGCAGCTTATAACGGGGTTGTGCGTGATACGGGTTACGGAAGCAAAAAAGGAAATTACGTACTGATGGAGCATCCCGACGGCACTGAGACATTGTACTGTCACTGTTCAGAAATTCTTGTTGATGAAGGTACCGTTATACGTGCAGGTGAATCAATTGCACTTGTGGGCAGTACAGGTTGGAGCACAGGTCCGCATCTGCATTTTGAAATACATAACAAAAACGGTTGGTCGGTCGACCCGCTGAATGTTATTGAAGAAAAAGACGGCAGAGTATGACGTTCAGCGTTTACAGAATCAGGGTAAGCATAGATTTCTGGTTTGTTGCGGTTATTACACTTATGCTTGTCCTCTTCCCCGAAAGCAAGGCAGCTATATGCTTCGCTATGTGCGTGTTGCACGAAGCAGGACATCTTACGGCAATGCTGATATGCGGTAAAAAGACAGAGAAAATCCAACTCGGATATTTCGGAATGAAAATAGTGACAGAAAGAAGATTTCTGCCACCGTTAAAAGAATCGTTCATTGCTTTTTCGGGTCCGTTAATAAACCTTGCTTTGTGCTTTTTATTTTATGTTTCAGATAAAATTGACTATGCCGTCATCAATCTAGGACTTGCAGTTTTCAATCTCCTCCCCGTAGCGGCACTTGATGGCGGGCATATAATTTCGGCATTTTTTCCTGACAGTAATTTGCACCGTAAGTCAAGCCTGGCGTGTGCTGTTATATTACTTGCTGTAGGAACTTTTGTTGCCGTATACACTAAAGAAAACTTTACGATACTGATTGTTGCACTATACCTGCTGACAGGCATTGTTTGCGAAAAATAAGCGGAAGGCGAACACCTTCCGCTTAAATTATTTTAAAAATTATTAAAAGAACACCATAAATTATCGGCTGATGAGCTACATAAATTTCAAGTGAATGTCTGCCGATAAATTCAAGTGGTCTGAACGAAACTGTTGTCAAATATTTCAAGTACCCTTTTTTCTCAAAAATTCTATACAGGAAATACCCTGCCCAAAACAGGAATAACCACGGCAGAATCGGAAAGTAATCCGACGAATAAAATTCATTGTGAGGAAAACCGAAAAATGCCGTAACGCTGTTTGCATACAAAAAATCGGGCAAACGCATAATCACCGTGTCTCCAAAACCGAGATTACCGTCACTGACATTGTATGTAACGGCAAAAAGTATCGCGGTGACCGCAAATCCGACAAACGGCGGAATCCGTTTGAAAAATTTTTCAAACGGTATTGTAACAAGCATTGCCGTACCGAGGAGACTTAACACACCGTGAAGAATAATGTTTTTAGGCATAACGAGTGCCGTGACAACGGTTATTCCGAGCGCACACGCAAGTACAATCAATGCGCGTCGCAATCTGTGTCTGCCGAGAGACCAACAGAATCCCGAAATCAGAATAAATGACCAGCATATACTCTGCTGAAAAATAAACCCTGCATCCGTTTTGAACCACGGTATATTCACTCCGAACATATAGACAATGTCCCACAAAGCGTGATAAATCACCATTGCGATCATCGCAAGCCCACGCAGAATGTCGAGTACGGTATATCTTATCTTTGTATTTTTATCAATCTTTCGCATCATACCAACTCTTACCTAAACTTACATCTGCAGTAAGTCGGACGTTCATCTCGGTTGCGTTTTCCATTTCTTCCTTGACGATACGGCAGACTGTCTCTGCTTCCGACTCGGGTGCTTCAACAATCAGTTCATCGTGTACCTGCATAATGAGCTGTGCTTTGAGATTTTCTTTCTTCATACGCTCATAGACTTTAATCATCGCAATTTTGATAATGTCCGCAGCCGTTCCCTGAATGGGCATATTTCTTGCAACACGCTCACCGAAGTTACGAAGCATTGCATTGGATGCCGTAAGCTCAGGAAGGTAACGCCTTCTGCCGAAGAGTGTACTTACATAGCCGTCCTGCTTAGCGTCGGCAATAACCTTTTGCATATAGCTGTCAACACCCGAAAACTTATTAAGGTAGCCTTTGATGTATCTGTCTGCTTCGGCACGTGTTACACCGATATCCTTTGCAAGTGAAAATGCACCGATACCGTAAACTATACCGAAGTTGACTGCCTTCGCTCTTGTTCTCATAAGAGGTGTAACAGCGTCAATCGGCATATTGAACACCTGTGATGCAGTGATTGTGTGAATATCGTCACCCTCGTTGAAGGCAGAAAGCATACGCCCGTCGTCAGCAATATGTGCAAGAACACGCAGTTCAATCTGTGAATAGTCAGCATCAATAAGCACACAACCGTCTTTTGCGACAAAGAATTTACGAAGTTCTCTGCCGACTTCACTTCTTACGGGAATATTCTGAAGATTAGGCTCGGTTGACGAGATTCTGCCTGTTCTTGTTTCGGTCTGATTAAGAGTAGAATGGATTCTTCCGTCAGGTGCAACGCACTTTTTGAGTCCGTCGCAGTAGGTTGATTTAAGCTTTGCAAGTGTTCTGTATTCAAGTACAAGTGCAACAATCGGGTAATCGTCAGCAAGGTCCTCGAGCACATCGGCATTTGTTGAATAGCCTGACTTTGTCTTTTTCTTTGCAGGCAGACCGAGTTTTTCAAAAAGTATGGTGCCGAGCTGTTTGGGTGAATTGATATTGAACTCTTCACCTGCAAGGTCATAGATTTTTTCAACCAGGTCATTTATCTGTGCTTCAAGCACTGCGCCGTATTCCTCTATACTCTGTGAGTCAACAAGGAAGCCTGTGACTTCCATTGAAGAAAGTACCTTTGCAAGCGGCATTTCAATGTTATACATAAGGTCAAGCTGACCGTTATTTTCAAGCTCCGTGTACACCTTTTCCCACGCGCCTGAAAGCGAAGCCACCTCAAGTGCAAGTGCATCTTCCTTATCTGTTTCAGGAAGAGTTCCGCCGTATTCCTGAACCATTCGTGACGGATGATAGTCACTGGCAGACGGATTAAGAATGTATCCTGCAATCATAATATCGCTGACTTTACCGCGGATTTCAGTACCTCGTGCAAACGCCCATGAATAAAGCGGTTTTATATCGTAAGTGATTTTATGAGTATTCTCGTCGGCAAGAATTTCTGCAAGCTGCGATGCAAAAACAAAACTGTTGTTTTCTGCAACAAACACTCCGTCGGAAGTTGCAAATGCAATTTTCACAACCTCACCGTCATCGTAAACAGGGATGAAGTATATCGTGTCGCCCGATTTTATTTCGGACAATTCATCAACATAATTTACAACGGTTTTAACCGTTTCTTTTTCCTCGGTTACTGTCAGTACTGCACCGAGATTGAAGGTTTCTATCATCTTGAACATTTCAAGTGAAGCAAGAAGTCTTGTTGCTGCACCTGTGTCCCCTGCCGTAGGTGTGTATACGTCCATATCCGTATTGATCGGAGCATCGAGTGCAATTGTGCCGAGCTTATGGCTGAGGAATGCATTATCCTTGTCCGTTTCAAGCTTTTCACGGAGCTTCGGCTTTATATCGAGCGTGTCAAGATTTTCGTAGATGTATTCAATACTGCCGTACTTCTGAATAAGCTCACCTGCAGTCTTCGGTCCGACACCTGCCACACCTGGGATATTATCCGAGCTGTCACCCTGAAGTGCCTTGATTTCAATCATCTGCTTCGGAGTGACACCGTATTCTTCCTTGATTTTTGCAATATCATACGCAACCGTCTGCGTTCTGCCCATCTTGGTTGAGGCAAGTAAAACGGTTGTATTCTCGCTTACAAGCTGGAGACTGTCACGGTCACCCGTTGCGATGAAGCACTTATCTCCCTCACCTGTCTGCACACTCAGAGTGCCGAGAATATCGTCTGCCTCCCAGCCTTCTTGTTCAACCACCTTGTATCCCATAAGAGTCAGCAACTCTTTGAGCACGGGCATCTGTTCACGCAATTCATCGGGCATACCTTTTCTGCCTGCCTTATATTCCGTATACATCTTGTGTCTGAATGTCGGCGCTTTAAGGTCAAAAGCAACCGCTACCCTGTCAGGATTACATTCTTCAAGCAAACGATGAAAAATATTCATAAAACCGTAAATACCGTTTGTGAATCTTCCGTCCTTGGTCGTAAGGAGCTTGATTCCGTAAAATGCACGATTAATAATGCTGTTTCCGTCAATAACAAGAAGTCTCATAAAAAAGCCTCCAAAATCATATATGAGATTATTTTATCACACTTTTGACAATTATGGTAGATTCGTGGTAAAATATTTTTTGGTGATTTTGTGAAGATAGGAAATTTAGAAATTAAAGGACACGCAGCACTTGCTCCGATGGCAGGTGTTGCAGACAGAGCTTTCCGTGAGTTATGCACATCGTACGGTGCAGCTTACGTCATAAGCGAAATGGTAAGTTCAAAGGGACTGACCATGCAGGACAAAAAATCAAAGGAGTTACTTTACCTTTCGGAAAAAGAACGTCCTGCAGGAGCACAGATTTTTGGTGACAACCCTGCAATTATGGCGGATGCGGCACTCAAAACAATGAGCTTTAATCCCGAATTCATCGATATCAATATGGGCTGTCCCGCACCGAAAATCGCAGGTAACGGCGGTGGCTCGGCACTGCTTAAGAATCCTCCGCTGATAAGTGAAATCGTTGAAAGCGTAGTCAGAGTCTCACCCGTACCCGTAACAGTTAAAATCCGTATCGGCTGGGACCTTGATACAGTGAATGCCGTTGAAGTAGCAAAGAGAATTGAAGCGGCAGGTGCATCCGCACTTACCGTTCACGGCAGGACAAGAACCCAGATGTACGCCCCTCCCGTTTATCTTGAAGAAATTGCAAAGGTCAAACAGGCGGTAAGCATCCCTGTCATCGGTAACGGAGACATTGTTGACGGCAAGAGTGCGAAGAATATGCTCGATGTAACGGGGTGCGACTTCCTTATGATAGGCAGAGGTGCACTCGGCAGACCGTGGTTGTTTGAAAGTGTAAACGCATATCTTGAAAAAGGTGAGATTTTGCCTGAGCCAACCATTCAAGAGCGTATGCGGGTGATGACTGAGCATATAAAGCTCATCTGCGAATACAAGGGTGAGCGCGTGGGAATGAGGGAGGCTCGCAAGCACGCAGCCTGGTATATCAAGGGAATCCGGGGTGCTGCAGCATTCCGTCAGGAGGTCGGCACACTTTCGAGTATGGAACAGCTTGAAGAACTCGCTGAACGTGTTATTGCTTGCAGTGAATAAATTATACAGTTTTATTTGAATAATTCAGTCGTGAAACATTGGTTAAAAATGGATAAAAACAAGCTGTAAAGTTTTTTACTTTACAAAAATTACACCGTTTTTAAGAAAAAAGCACGAATTTGCGTAAAGTTTTCCACATTTTCAACCAAGTTTTCCACAGCGTCAAGTGTGAAACCTTTACGTAAAGCAAAAATACTTTACATATCCTTTTTATTCAGAAAACGCCTGAATATATTCAGTTTGTTAAAAAAATGCATAATAAATTAACATCGGATATCTGATAAAAAACATCCAAAACTATTGACAAAAGTACAAATTATTACTAATATTTTGTATTGAGCAGATATATGTATTAAAATATTATATATAAAGGAGAAAGACTTATGGACATTTTTGAAAAATTGCAGGAAATCCTCGCAGATCAGCTTGAAATTGACGCAGACAAAATCACTTATGAAAGCAATATCCTTGATGACCTCGGTGCTGACAGTCTCGATGTTGTTGACCTTATTATGAGCATTGAAGACGAGTTCGGTATGGAAGTGCCCGATGAGGCAGTTGACAACATCCGTACGGTCGAAGATATGGTTAAATATATCGAGGAGCACGAATAATCTCCTCTTCACGGCATAGCCGTCAGATTTGAAAGGCAGGAAAAACATAAAATGGCACAACAGAAAAAAATGGTTGAAGAAATCACTTCTATGGAAGAAGATTTCGCGAAATGGTATACAGACGTTGTTAAGAAAGCAGAGCTTATCGAATACACAAGCGTAAAGGGTTGTATGGTTATCAGACCTTACGGCTACGCTATCTGGGAAAACATTCAGCATACTCTCGACACAATGTTCAAAAAGACAGGTCACGAGAATGTTTGTATGCCGATGTTCATCCCCGAAAGCCTTCTTAACAAAGAGAAGGACCACGTTGAAGGCTTCGCACCCGAAGTTGCGTGGGTTACTCACGGCGGTAACGAAAAACTCGAGGAGCGTCTTTGTGTCCGTCCGACATCAGAGACACTTTTCTGTGAGCATTATGCAAACATCATCCACTCCTACCGCGACCTTCCCAAGCTTTACAATCAGTGGGTAAGTGTTGTTCGTTGGGAAAAGACAACACGCCCCTTCCTTCGTTCAAGAGAATTCCTCTGGCAGGAAGGTCACACAATCCACGCTACAAGTGAAGAGGCACAGGAAGAGACAATCCGTATGCTCAACGTTTACGCTGAGTTCTGCGAGAAGTATCTTGCTATGCCCGTAGTCAAGGGTGTTAAGACAGAAAAAGAGCGTTTTGCAGGTGCTGAAGACACATACACAATCGAGGCACTTATGCACGACGGTAAGGCTCTTCAGAGCGCAACTTCTCACTTCTTCGGTGACGGATTTGCAAAGGCTTTCAACATCCTTTACAGCGGTAAGGACAACAAGCAGCATCACCCGTTCCAGACATCATGGGGTTGCACAACACGTCTTATCGGTGCACTCATTATGACTCACGGTGACGACAACGGTCTTGTTCTTCCCCCGCACGTTGCTCCCGTGCAGATGGTTATTATCCCCATTGCTGCACACAAGGAAGGTGTTCTTGACAAGGCTAACGAGCTTTACAGCAAACTTTCAGAGGTTTGCCGTGTTAAGCTTGACGACAGTGACAACAGCCCAGGCTGGAAGTTTGCTGAATACGAGATGAAGGAAGTCGGATCGGAGCCATGTCGTTCTGTGAGCCAAGGGGTTGAAAA
>JAZROM010000089.1:0-1686 GCA_045648745.1 Acutalibacteraceae bacterium
TAAGTCAGAAGCAACTGCAAGCGGTGTTCTCAAGGCAATCAGCAACGCAGACGATATTCTCACACTTAAGCTTTATTATGATATTGACAATGCAGGCGGCGGAGACACACCTGATACACCCGACAATCCCGATAGTCCTGACAATCCTGATAACCCTGTAAATCCCGATACACCCGATGTTCCCGGTGGTGAAGGTGAAGGCGGAGGAAACGGCTCACTTAACGGCGGTTCACATCACATCCTCTTTGGTAAAACAGACGGTATCGGTTGGTACAATGTTTCAAAGGACGGCGGACAGACTTGGAATATCGTATTTGGCAACTCAACATATGAGGTTGAGCACGGCACAGAGATTATCGTAAAGGTCGGCGACATTATGGGCGATACCTTTACATTCTATGTAAACGGTGAAAAGTATTATCCCGATGAAAACGGTCAGCTTGTTATAACTGTTAACGGTTATATGTTAATCGGTGCTCTCAGCGTTGTTCCTGAAATTGATTTTGAAGTACCCGATGTTGAGGAATCACTCAACTGGATCCAGAAGATTATCAAGGCGATTAAAGATTTCTTTGAAATGCTTTTCGGCTGGATGAAATAATATAATTAACGCCGTGGCGAAATCCACGGCGTTTTTGTATGAATGTGTATTGAAGCAAGTGTTAAATTTTATTCAGTTAAAAAAACAAGTCTGTTTGTAATCACTTTGTAAGAATTGATGTGTACAATTTAATATATAAATTATATCTTGCAAAGGAGAAAGAATTATGAAAAAAAAGATAACATTTTTAGGTGTAGCACTTGGCTTTGTGTTAGGTTTGCTGGTGTCTGCACTGATTGCAGGTTCTTTTACAGGTGTTTTTTTGTCTGTCCCGAAGCCTGAAATCAAGGAGGGTGAGTTCGATTTTGCCCTCACCTATGAGGTCGACGGTGAAACAAAGAAAATTGAAGGCACCTATGTTTGCAAATTTGACGGAATCAGCAGAAATCTTGACGGTGTAGCACGTAAGTGGATAGGTTACATAAAAGACCACGAAGACCAATTCACAGACTACGAAATAAAAACAACTGATGAAGGCACAATAAAGATTGAGCTTGATATTTCATCCCAGTTCTTTATGTCTGACCCTCAGTATGAAATGATTGTCAGTTCAGAACAAACAAAACCAGAACCTTATGTTTATATCACGTCGGGAGACCCTTCAATAGAAGAGCCTTCAAATGTGGTTAGCTTTGATCTTTATGAGGGTGACGATGTTAAAATTATATCCTTCGAATATGATGAGCCTATTGAAAACATATATAAATAAGGTGAGTTACACCTAAACCAATATAAGAGATAGCTATCAGTTTTGTTTATCAAACAAGAAAGATAGTAGTAATGAAAATCAAAGCTCTCTGTTTCGGCGTCAAAACCGATTCAGGGAGCTTTTTCCGTTATAGATTAATCCTCACCGCAGACACACCGCCCATTTCAGGCTTTTTCTCCATAAACCCTTCGGGTATCCTGCTTTCATACATTTCCATATACGATGCAGAACCGAGATAAGCAGAGATGTTAGTCCTCGGTATGATAACCCAATCAGAGTCAGGCTCTTTGTTTGCGATGTAGTACTCGGCAAGAGTAATCATAAGCCTTTTGGTTTTTGCATCCACATTGTATGCCCTGATTTTATTGAGCATTTC
>JAZROM010000090.1:0-17392 GCA_045648745.1 Acutalibacteraceae bacterium
TCTCTGAAGCATTTCGGTTACCGCCCAGCCAAGTGCACCCGCAGCCTTTCTCGGGTCAGAAACAACAGG
Organism: Acutalibacteraceae bacterium; assembly: GCA_045648745.1. GTDB lineage: Bacteria > Bacillota > Clostridia > Oscillospirales > Acutalibacteraceae > CAG-488. The sequence goes on from JAZROM010000090.1 coordinate 70, forward strand.
AACAAGAAGGTGCGGAATACCGTTATAAACAGTAAACTCAACCTGCTTCGGGTCAATCATAACAAGCTTGACCTCATCAGGAGTTGCGTTGAAAAGAATACTTGCAATCATTGCGTTAAGACAAACAGATTTACCTGAACCTGTTGTACCTGCGATGAGCAAATGCGGCATTTTTGCAATATCTGCACAAATAACGTTACCGGTAATGTCTTTACCAAGTGCAACATTCAACTTACTCTTGGCATTCTTATAAATGGGGGTTTCAATTATTTCACGAAGAGAAACCATAGCTTTGTTTTTATTGGGCACCTCAATACCGACTGCGGCCTTGTTAGGAATTGGTGCCTCAATACGTACACCTGAAGAAGCAAGTGCAAGCGCAAGGTCATCTGCAAGACCGGTAATTTTACTGATTTTAACACCGGGTGCAGGTTGCAACTCATAACGAGTTACAGAAGGGCCGCGACAGATATCAATTATCTTAGTTGACACACCAAAGCTATTAAGCGTATCAACAAGTTTCTTTGCATTAAATTTCAGTTCATCTTCATAGTCTGTGGACTTAGAATTATTTGCAAAGTCAACAAGATCTGAAGAAGGTTTCTGATAAGTTTTGAAAACAGGAGCTACATCGTCCTTTGCGTCCTTCGCAACTTTAACTTTCAGATTCTCTTTTTTTACATCAATAATCGGCTTAGATGCTTTCTTATCAACATCAAGATTTACTTTCTTTATAATTTCATCAATCGGTGTTGCAGGTTCAACAACTTCACCGGTAGTTGTATCAACAAACGGTTTCGGAGTCTTTTTATTCGGACGCTGCTCTTTTTTCTGAGCGTTTCCAACCAACTCCTCGATATACATCTCTTCTTCCTGTTCACCGATTTCCGGACCAAGATCTACGGGTATAAAACGCCTATGCTTATCAGTTGCACCACCATCCTCTGAAACAGTGCGAATTCTTTCATCATGCTTCATTTTAGCCGTAGATGCTTTATTGATACCCTCTTTAATAAGCAACCAGATACCAAGCAGAGTTGTGCCGGTTACAAACATAAAAACAATTACAAGAATAACAATAAGAACAATTGCAGCCGCAGCTTTGCCGAACAGCATACGCGGAATACCACCGAAAATAACACCGGTTATACCACCGCTGGCAATAGTGATCATATCACGCATTGCCCAAACTTCACCGAACTGCGCAGACAACTCACCGATTTCTGACGATGAAGAAAATAAATGAACAACACCTGAAAGTACCAGTACAAAAGCCGAAACACCAATTATATTTGAACGAGCAGAAATCATCGAACGATTTGAAGCTATCAGAACAGCTATGTAAATCAACATGATCGGCCAAGCAAAGGATGTTATTCCAAACATTCCGAAAATGAAATTATGAAAACCGAGCCAGAGGTGTTCACCTTTAATCAAAGTTGCAGCAAGAAATACTACTGCAATACCTAAAAGTATGATTGCAGTACGCTGTCTTGCTGTTTCAGGAGTAACCTGAGGTTTGTTAGCTTTAGAAGTCTTTGCGTTAGACTTTTTTGTATTTTGCATCTTGTTAGATGCAGATTTTTTTTTAGTCGAAGATGACGACGTATTTTTTCTGGTAGTCGTCGTTTTTTTTGTCGCCATATGCATCCTCCATTAAATTTTAACTTAAAAAATATACACTTACTCACAATAACCCAATATATCGTATATAATAACATTTTCACCTATAAATATCAATAACTTTATTGATTTTTTTTTTAATATTATGTATAATATTAAAAAAATAAAGGAGTGTATTTTTGATGTTTTATTTAGAAAACGATTTAGTTTCAATCGCAGTCAAAAAATATGGTGCAGAGCTTTCTTCTTTTAAATCAAAAGAAAGCGGAATTGAATATCTCTGGCAAGGAAATCCGGATGTTTGGTACGGTCAGTCCCCTGTTCTTTTTCCGATCGTCGGCACATTACTTTATAACAAGTATACATACAACTCAATAGAATACGAAATGGGACGCCACGGCATCGCAAGAAAGCGTGATTTTGAGTTGAAGGATAAGGGTGAAAACTACATCGTTCTTACTCAGTCCTGGAATGAAGAAACACTTGCATCATATCCCTTCAAATACGAACTTGACATCGAATTCCGACTTGAAGGCAAAAAGCTTACGGTTACACATATTGTTAGAAATGCTGATGACAAGACAATGTATTTTTCAATCGGTGCACATCCCGGATTTAACTGTAAAATCGGAGATTACCTTGAATTCGAAGAAAACGAAACACTTGTATGTGAAAAAATCGATGATATCGCTGTCCTAGACGGTAAATTCTATCCTACACTTACAAACGAAAAGATTTTCGAAATTACAGCCAATGTATTCGATGACGATGCTCATGTACTTTCAGGTATGAAGTCTGATACAGTTTACCTTAAGAGCAACAAAAGAAAAGAAGTAATCAAGTTTAACTTCGGTAAAGCGCCTTATCTTGGATTGTGGGCAAAACCCGGTGCGGAGTATGTATGCATTGAACCCTGGTACGGCATAAATGATTCACACGAAAAGAAGGATGATTTCTCACAGAAGAGAGCAATTGAAAAGATTGAAGCAACCGAAGAATTCTTCTTCCCATGGAGTGCAGAAATTATTGAATAAAAAAATAACCACCTGTTCACATTAACAGGTGGTTATTAATTTTATAAGATGTCTACAATCATTAATTTTAGATCGTTTTTCTCAGCAAACTTAGCAGCATACGATCCCTTTGTAGTAACAATTGTAATCTGTTCTTCTGCTTTATAGAAAGCATCTTTATCAATATTCCCGACTGATGCCGGAATTTTAATTGTTTCAATTCCACTACCGGCAATTATTACAGTACCGATAGATACGACGGAATCAGGAAGAATCACCTCTTTAAGGCCCTTGCAATCAATAAAAGTTCCTTCATTGATTGTTTCAATACCGTTATTCAGTTTAATAGAAGTAATCTCATCCTGTGAATAGAAAGCATATGAATTAAGTTCAACAACAGTTTCCGGCATTATATAGCTAGATAAATCAGCAGAAAACAAAGTTTCATAAATTGTTTTCATATCAGCACTGTAAAGAACACCGTCTTCGAACTTAAAATTCTCATTACCGTTAAGATTAATATTAGTGAGTTTCTTATCGTTACCGAAAATTACATGTCCTATTTTCTCAACAGTAGGCGCAAAAACAACTTCTGTGAGCTCGGGACAATTTGAGAAAGCACTGTTTCCGATGCTTATCAGAGAAGTCCCCATATCAACTTTCATCAACTTTTCACAATACTGAAATGAATTAATGCCAATTGAAATAATGTTATCATTAAATTTAACTGAAGTTATTTCCTTGTTTTTAAAAGCGTTATCATCAATTGATATTACTTTTTTGCCGCGAAGACGGTTAGGGATAACAACATCAGTTGCTTCACCTATATAATCAGTTATAATAACCGTCCCTGTTTTTGAACCTTCGATTGTTACAAATTCACCGACATCCCAAGTGAAATAAACATATCCTCCGCCTATTCCTGCAATAAGGACGACAAGAACAAAGCATATTACTTTTATAGCGTTTTTCATAGTTTACTCCAATCAGAATTTATATACTCGAACTTCATAGGGTTTAGTAACAAAACCATTATCCACAATCTTATTATCATTGTAGTTGTTAAGAACAAGTTCACCCTTAGAGAGATCATAGCCCGACGGAGCCTTAAATTTAACAGAATTCTCCTTAAACGAGCACACTACAAGAAGTTTCTCATTTCCGAGAACTCTCTCATAAACATAGAGACTGGAGCTGTTCTTATAGTATTCCTTGTATTTACCGTAAATAGCAACTTCATTTTCTTTCTTGAATTTAATAAGCTTACGATAAAAATTAAGAATTGAGTCGGGATCATTTTCTGCAGTGGCAACGTTTACTTCCTTATAGTTGTCGCAGATATTGAACCAAGGTGTACCTGTTGTAAATCCTGCGTTCTCTTCTGCTGACCACTGAACAGGTGAACGTGCAGTCTCACGGCTTACCTTATTAGCATGGTTTACGAAACGTTCCTCATTAAAACCAAGTTTCTTGAACAGATTATGATTGTTAAATGTAAGAACATCCTTAAACTCATCAAGGCGTGTAAGGTTAACGTTAGTCATACCAATTTCCTGACCCTGATAAATAAACGGCGTACCGCACTGAAGCATGTACATTGCAGCAAGCATCTTACCGCTTTCAACTCGATAATCAAGACTGCCGTAACGGTTAATGATACGCGGATGGTCGTGGTTTTCAATATAAAGAGCATTCCAGCCCTTACCGTAAAGCTCATACTGCCAACGAGAGAACGCACTCTTCATCTTCTTAAGACTGAAAGGAACTTTAACCCAGTCAGTAACCATACAGTCAGCTTCCATATGCTGGAAATGGAACATCATATTAAGAGTCTGATTCGGACCTTCCTTGATATACGGAAGAGCAAAGCTTGTTGTCATCATGGGACCTTCTGCAACTACAAAACAGTCGTATTTATCAATAACATCCCTTCTGAACTCCATAAGATACTCATCAAGGTGAGGACCTTTTTTATAATGTTCAATACCGGTTGCTGCCGGAAGCGGAAATCCGTTAGGAAGACCTTCTGCTTTTGAAATGAATGTAATAACGTCTTCACGGAATCCGTCAACGCCCATATCAAGCCAGAATCTCATAATATCCTTAACTTCTTCACGAACCTTCGGGTTGTCCATATTAAGGTCAGGCTGCTTCTTCGCAAAAACATGAAGATAATATTTATCAAGATCTTCATTATATTCCCAAGCACCGCCTTCAAAAGTAGAAAGCCAGTTGTTGGGTGGTTTTTTATCATCCTTACCTTTGCGCCAGAAATAGTAATCATGATAAGGATTATCCTCACCCTTAAGACTTTCTTTAAACCACTCGTGTTCATCAGATGTATGGTTAACAACGAGGTCCATAATAACCTTCATTCCGCGCTCATGTGCGCCATCAAGAACCATCTTGAATTCCTCAAGTGTACCATACTCAGGGTTAATATTTCTGTAATCAGCAATATCGTAACCATAGTCTGCGTTAGGAGTGGGATAAACCGGTGAAAACCAGATTGCATTTACACCAAGACTCTGAAGGTAGTCAAGTTTGCTGTAAACACCCATAAGGTCACCGATACCGTCTCCGTTACTGTCACAGAAGCTTCTGGGCCAGATCTGATATACAACCAGTTCTTTGTACCAATCTTTTTTTGTTTCTGCCATTTTAAATCCTCCATTCAGGAATTAATTAATACAAAATCAAGACTCATTACGCTTTAAAAAATCAGTTAAATCCATTGGAATTTCAAGCTCCTCAGAATTTCTGTTTACAGCCGTAAAGTCCGTCTGTTTGGGCGGTTTATAAAACCAGAGTGTTATCCAGCTATGCGATTTGATTCCTTTAACCCAATGACGCGGAAAGCCTCCGCATTCTTCACATTCAAACATCTGCTTAGACATTTTTATGTACCTGTGACGTATCCTGTCACCGCATCGTCTTCCGAGCTCATCAATGGTAATTCGTTCGTCTTTATCTTTTGCTTTCTTTATTTCTTTGAAAACTACAAAAGGACTCATACACTCACCCCATTATGTGAAATTTTATCATTTTATCGTAATAAAGTCAAGAAAATATAACTAAAACAAACAATAATATATTTTTATCTCTTCACAAAGAGAGAAAGTAATAGTATAATATTAAAAAAGTTACGGAGGTAAAATATGAACATAGTAATTCTTGACGGATATACAGCTAATCCCGGAGACCTGAGTTGGGAAAAATTCAGTGATTTCGGCATAATAACTGCATATGATTACACACCCAAGGAATTGATTATATCAAGATGCAAGGATGCAGATATCATAATTAATAATAAAGTTGAAATTACAAAAGAAATTATGGATATGCTTCCAAAATTAAAATACATTGGTATGTTAAGTACCGGATTCAATGTTGTAGATGTAGATGCAGCAAAAGAAAAAGGCATAACTGTATGTAATGTACCCACATATTCAACATCGGCAGTTGCCCAATTGACCTTCGCCCTTATACTTGAAATATACAATCAGGTAGCCGTACACAGCAATGCCGTACACAAAGGTGAATGGACAAACTGCAGAGATTTCTGTTTTCAGAAAACTCCCCTTGTAGAACTCAGCGGTAAAACAATCGGCATCATCGGTTACGGTAAAATCGGAAATGAGGTTGCAAAAATCGCAGATGCGTTTTCTATGAATATCCTTTGCTATGTTCCGAGAGAAAAACCTCAGCCCGATTATAAAAATTTCAGGTTCGTATCACTTGCCGAGCTTGCTGAAAAATCCGATATCGTTTCTCTGCATTGCCCGTTGACTCCTGAAACAAAAGAAATAATTAATGAAAGCTTCATTTCAAAAATGAAGAAAACCGCAATAATTATTAATACTTCCCGTGGACCATCTATTGACGAAAAAGCATTGGCAGATGCACTTAACTCCGGAAGAATAGCAGGAGCCGGTGTAGATGTGTTATCAACTGAACCGCCTAAAGCAGATAATCCTCTATTGTCTTGCGACAGATGTTTTATCACACCCCACATAGCGTGGGCAGGATATGAAACGAGAGAAAGATTGCTTGGTGTCGTATACGACAATCTCAAAGCGTTTGTGGAAGGTTCACCTGTTAACGTAGTGAATAGCTGAATAAATAACTAAAGGAGCTGATTAACAGCTCCTTTACTTTTATAAAATAATACAAATCAAGCCGCTGCAGCCTTCATTTATAACCTTTTCGAGCGTCTCTTGTATCTTCATTCTAGCGTCGGTCGGCATTCTGAAAAGCTTATTATGCAAACCTTCATTAACTAATTCATGTAATGACTTTCCAAAAATGTTTGACTGCCATATTTTAGTCGGATTCTCTTCAAACTCTTTGAGTAAATACATTACAAGATCTTCTGACTGAGACTCACTTCCGACAAGCGGTGCAACTTCAGTGTTAATGTTAGCTTTCATCATATGTATCGATGGAGCACTTGCTTTTAATCTGACACCGTACTTACCGCCCTGGCGCATAATTTCAGGTTCTTCCAGACTGAGTTCATCCATCGTAGGCATAACAATACCGTAACCTGTTGCCTCAACCTCATCCAAAGCATCTTTAATTCTTGAATAAGACTTCTTTATTTCAGCAAGCTCAGTAACAGACTGCATCAAGTCTTCCTGAGAATCAATCTTCAAGCCTGATTTCTCTGCAAGAATCTTATAAAACATACTATTCTCAACAACTGCCGAAATCAGTGCACTGCCATCCGCAAGAGATATGTTTATTAAATCAGCACATTCAATATATTTACAAGAACCCAATTCAACAGAAAAATCTGTAACATCTCTTACTCGCTCCAGTAAATCTGCTTTAGATTTAATAAAATCAAACACTTCTCGTTTTAACCAATGCTGCGGATCAAGAGCAGTTACCCAGCCCGGCAAATCAACCTTAACCTCTCTCAACGGGAATTCGAAAAGTACATCGGATAAAATGCTTTTAATCTTATTTTCATCGAGTTTTAAACAATCTGAAGGAATTACCGGAACATCATATTTATCACTCAATTGTTTTGACATAGATATAACTTTTTCATCATCAGGCACTGTTGAATTCAGTAACACAACAAACGGCTTTTTCAACGCTTTTAATTCATTGACTACCCTTTCTTCAGCATCTTCATACTCTTCTCGCGGAATATCACTTATTGAACCGTCCGTAGTAACTACAAGACCTATTGTTGAGTGTTCATTGATAACTTTCTGTGTTCCGATTTCAGCGGCCATGTTAAACGGAATTTCATCCTCAAACCAAGGTGTCTTAACCATTCTCGGTTGATTATCTTCAATGTACCCTAAAGAACTCGGCACGATATATCCTACACAATCAATCATCCTTACTTTAAAATGTGCATTATCAGGCATATTGATTTCAACTGCATCTTCAGGAATAAACTTAGGCTCCGTAGTCATTATTGTTCTTCCGGATGCAGACTGCGGCAATTCATCCTTAGCTCGTTCACGCTTATAGTCTTCGTTGATATTAGGTATCACTAATGTATCCATAAATCGCTTAATGAATGTTGATTTGCCTGTTCTGACGGGACCGACAACTCCGATATAGATATCTCCGTCTGTTCTTGACTGTATGTCCTGATAAATATTTGACTTAGTTGCAGACATAAAAATTCCTCCCACAAAAGTGCATTAAAGCACATCACATCGTTTTGTTAATTGATATGTTTTCGGGACGAGATTTATGACAAAGAAAAACACACAGAGCAAAACTCTGTGTGTTTAATATTAAAGCTTATTTCTGATAATCTTGCCGCTAGTAGTTTTCGGAAGCTCATCCTTAAATACAACAATTCTCGGATATTTATAAGGAGCAGTATGTTCCTTAACGTATTTCTGAATTTCTTTCTTAAGTTCTTCTGTAGGCTCTGTTCCCTTTGTAAGAACAATACTTGCCTTAACAACCTGACCTCTTACTTCATCAGGCGCAGCTGATACACCGCATTCAAGAACATAAGGAAGCTCCATGATAACATTCTCAATTTCAAAAGGTCCGATTCTGTAACCTGAAGACTTGATAACATCATCAACTCTACCGACATACCAATAGAATCCGTCTTCATCACGCCAAGCAACGTCACCTGTATGGTAAAGACCATCGTGCCAGCATTCTTCAGTTTTATCAGCAGAACCATAGTAGCCCATAAACAGACCACACGGAATTGTGTCACCGGTTCTGAATACAATCTCACCCTCTTCTCCGACGCCAACACTGTTACCGTCAGCATCAACAAGATCAATATCAAATGACGGAACAGGCTTACCCATTGAACCGAGCTTATGATCAGAGCCAAAGAGATTACCTATAGCAAGAGTTGTTTCACTCTGACCGAAGCCTTCCATTACCTTAAGACCGGTAAGCTTATTCAACTGACGGAAAACTTCAGGATTAAGTGCTTCACCTGCAATTGTAGCGTGTTCAACGGAACTCATATCGTACTTAGTAAGATCTTCTTTAATCATCATACGATACATAGTCGGCGGTGCGCAGAATGTAGTAATATTATACTTTCTGAACATCGGAAGAATGTCAGCAGCATTAAATCTGTCAAAGTCATAAACAAATATTCCTGCTTCACAAAGCCACTGGCCGTACAATTTGCCCCAAAGAGCCTTTGCCCAACCTGTATCAGAGATAGTAAGATGTAAACCATCAGGATTAACACAATGCCAGTAGTTCGCGGTTACAAAATGACCTAAAGGATATTTGAAGTTATGAGTAGCAATTTTCGGATAGCCTGTTGTACCTGATGTAAAGAACATAAGCATCTGATCACTGCCGCATGCACTGTCTTCAGTTCTTTCAAACACTTTATTGAAAAGGCCGAATTCCTCATTGAAATTGTGCCAGCCTTCACGAGCTTCACCAACAATAATCTTTGTCTTTACACTCGGAGCTTTTTCAATAGCAAGCTCAGCCTGATGAGCTGTATCACCGTCAGAAGTACAAACAATCGCACTGACACCTGCAGCATTAAAGCGATATTCAAGGTCGTGCTCCTGAAGAAGATAAGTTGCAGGAATAGCAACAGCACCAAGCTTATGAAGAGCAATAAGTGAGAACCAGAACTGATAATGACGCTTCAGGATAAGCATAACCTTGTCGCCCTTTTTGATACCGAGAGACTTGAAGTAGTTAGCTGTCTGTGAAGAATACTCCATCATTTCTCTGAAAGTAAAGCGTCGTTCGTTCTTATTAACATCAACATGAAGCATTGCGGTCTTATCAGGACACTTTTTACCAAGACCGTCAACAATGTCGAAAGCAAAGTTGAACTTTTCTTCATTTTCATATCTCAGTGAAAGAAGTGCACCTCGCTCATCCTCTTTGGGATGAATGAAGTTGTGATAAATTCGCTTACCCGTACCTGTTCTTTTCGGTGAATCATCGTCAATTTTATTCTGTTCTGACGCAGATTCGCCAATCGAATTAAGCGGGATAGCATAGAAATATGCAGGTTCATCCCCAATAGAAATCATTCCGTGAGGAGTTGAGCTGTCATAATAAATAGTGTCGCCTGCGTGAAGAATTTCAAAATGCTTGCCAATCTGAATCTTAATTGTACCGCTGACAACGATATCAAGTTCCTGGCCGTCGTGTGATGTAAGCTCAATATCTGTTGCATCGGGTGCAGGATTACACTTAACGAACAACGGTTCGCAAATTTTATTTTTGAAAGAAGATGCAAGGTTATAGTAAACCATTCCGTGAGCGTTACTTACTACCTGACCCTCACCTTTTCTTGTAACAGTATAAGTAGCAAGTTTAGGGCTTTTACCCTCAATAATATCAGTAACATCAACATTAAATGCCATTGCACAACGGTAAAGGAATGCAAAGTTAAGGTCAATATTACCGCGTTCACATTCAATGTATTCTTCAATTGTAACACCGGTTTTCTCAGCCATTTCAGCAGGTGTATAACCAACAATCTCGCGCAATTCACGAATACGCCCTGCCATTTCACTAAGTCTTAAATTAAGACCTGTTGTTTCTTTTTTCATAAAGCAACTCACCTTTCAGCGGGACAACAAAAAACTCGTCCCAAAGATTTTACTTTGAGACGAGTAATATAACCCGCGGTACCACTCAAATTGTATTCACAAGAATACCACTTCAGGCTCTGACAAGCCCTATGCTTTTACGCAGCATTACGGGAGGGTTCTACTTACCAACGCTTTCTTCCCTCCGACTCAGAAGCTACAAACTCCGATTGACCGCTTATCGGCTTACACCAGATACCGACTCTCTGCAAAGCATCATAACGAAGTACTCTTCGTCAAAGTCTTTAATATTCAATTTGCGATATTCTAACATTTTAAACTATTGTTGTCAATAGTTTTCAGGAATTTCGCTCTGCAATTTTTTTCAGATTAGCAAAACTGATAGCAGCAGATTCGAACAAATCAATATCGCAACTATCCTGCTCAATAATGATATACTCTACTCCGCTTTCAACACATGCCCTATAGCATTCATCAAGGTCCAGGTTACCTGTTCCGATTTCAGCATATCTGCGTTCTCCATCAACAATTTTATAATCTTTAAAATGACAAACCTTCATTCTGCCTTTGACTTTTCTGATATAATCAGGAGGATATACCCCACCGGTTTGAAGCCAATGTGTATCGAGAATAAAGTTAAACAACTCAGGATCAGTATCTTCAATCATAATATCAAGCTGAGTTCTTCCACCGTAACGTTCTAACTCAAAATGATGATTGTGATAAGCATACTGCATGCCTGCATCCTTAATCTTCTGTGCAACAGGAGTGAAATCTTCAACATATTGTTTCATTCCCTCAACAGATCGGTATTTTTCAGGACTCCAGCCAAGACCGATTGTATTGCAACCAAGCGCTCTGTGTTCATCAATTACAGCGTCAGTGTCCTCAAATATTCTGTCAAGCGGCATATGAGTTAAGCAAACTTCCATATTATGCTTTTTACAATACTCAGCAACCTTGTAGTTATCAAGTTTTCCTATACCTGAAACCTGAACCACCCGGACACCGATTTTTGAGAGCTTATCCAAAACCATATCCAAGTCCTCAAAAGTATCAATTATACTGTGAAAATTGTAGAGAGTAATACCTAACTTCATAAAAATCCTCCGTTCAAATTATAATTTTTATCAATCAACAATGTTCTCCTGAATTTCTTCCCAATAAATATACTTATCATCAAGCTCTTCATTTTTGCTTTGCAGCTTCTGAGTATATTCAATGAGCTTTTCGTAATCAGTCTGAACAGCTTCTGAATTAAGCTCTTCCTCAATACTGATTATCTCGTTTTCCAATAAAGAAATCTCTTCCTCGATTCGCTTCAACTGTGTTTTTAACCTGCGCTGTTCTGCAGCTCGTTCCTTCTTCAGTTTATAGTCATTAACTTTTTCACTGTTTTTAGGTTTTAGAACAGATTCAACTGTATTGATTGCTGCTGATTTTTTCTCAAAATAATAATCATAGTTTCCGAGATACTCCGTCACTCCGTTTTTATTCAATTCAAGAATACGGGAACTGAGCTTGTTTATAAAGTATCGGTCATGCGAAACTATGAGCATTGTACCTGTATAATCGAGTAATGTGTTTTCAAGTTCTTCACGTGAAAAAGCGTCAAGATGATTCGTCGGTTCATCCAATAAAAGCAAATTATGACCACCAAGCATCAATTTAAGTAAAGCAATTCTTGCTCTTTCACCACCGCTCAAATCTTTTATCGGCTTGAATACATCATCACCTTTAAACAGGAAAGCGGCAAGTGCATTTCTTAAGGCGGTATGAGTCATCTGCGGATAAGATGTCCATATTTCATCAATTGCAGTCTTATCAAGATTAAGCTTTGCCTGTACCTGATCAAAATATCCTTTGAAGAGATTTTCACCGAAAGAAAACGTACCGTCTGACTGCTTATAATCTCCCATCAGAATTTTCAGCAAAGTAGTCTTTCCGCAACCGTTATCGCCGAGAATAAACACTCGTTCTCCTCGGGTTATGTGCAAGTTAACATTATTAAAGATTAACTTATCACCAAATGATTTAGAAAGATTATCCGCAATAATAACATCATTACCGCTTACGCATTTAGGCTCAAAAGAAAATCGGATGCGTTCAACTTTGCTGTCAGGAACTACAAGTTGTTCTTTAATTCTTTCAATCTGCTTTAATTTGCTTTCAGCCGTTCTGATATTCTTCTCTCTGTTCCACTGTCTTTGCTGGGCAACAATACCTTCAAGGCGTTCAATCTCTTTAATATCATTAATATATTTATCTTCAATTGCTTTTTGCTCAGCCTTCTTCTTAACTAAGAATTCCGAATAATTACCTCTGTAACATCTGACTTTTCTGTTTTCAAGTTCAACAGTCTTATCAGTAATTCGATCAAGAAAATATCTGTCATGCGAAACTACAAAAACAGCACCGTTATAGTTTTTTAAAAAACTTTCAAGCCATTCGACAGATTTGATATCAAGATGATTGGTGGGCTCGTCAAGAAGTAAAAGATTACTCTTTGATAACAAAAGCTTAGCAAGTGCAACTTTTGAACGCTGCCCGCCGGAAAGCTTATCAGTCGTCATATCAAAGTCTTTCTCATCAAAACCTAGACCAATCAATGCACTTCTTGCACGGCTTTTATAAGTTAATCCGCCTTCATTCTGATATTTAACAGTTAATTCATCTTGTTTTTTTATGTTATCATCAAGGCTTCCGATACCATTAACAAGACAAGCATTAACCATTTCAAGCTCAGTTTCCAGCTCAGACAAATAATCAAAAACACTTAAAATCTCTTCATATACAGTTCTTCCGGCCGTACTGCACGTATGCTGTTCCATATATCCGACAGTTACATCTCTTGACTTTACAATTGAACCGTCTGTAGGTTCATACTCACCTTTTATCAACTTAAACAGTGTAGACTTACCCACACCATTCGAACCGACAAAACCGACTTTTTCTTTTTCGTTTATATCAAAATTCACATTTGAAAATAATTCTCTTTCGCCAAAATAGAAAGACAAATTCTGAACATTAAGTACTGTCATAGCAATCTCCGATATTATGATGCATTTATTTTACAACACACAAATAAATAAAACAAGTATTTTCAAAAAAAATAAAGCTCTCATACGAGAGCTTTAAATTATTAATTTGCAGTATTCTCTTCAGTCACTTCAACATTACTATCCTGTTGATCATCATTTTCGTTATCATTTCCCGGGAAATTGAAAGACGGAAAAGTAAACGACGGGCGTGACGAAGGCTCAGTTGTTGTACTTTCCTGATCTTCAGACAATGTTGTTGACACATCGTTTTCATCATCATAAGAAAGCGTTGTGGTTGTTTTAGTCGGATAATATCCGGTATCTGAGTCAGAATTGTTATTTTCGTCATTATCATAGCCATTGCTTGAATTATTATAATCGTTTCTTGAAGTAGTAACACGTCTGTTTGTAACAAGATCAAGAACACTCTTACGGTCAGATTCAAGAACGATGTTTGTCTCACCGTACAATGCCATCTGCAATTTCTGAGCGCACAAAGCATAGTCAACAACCCAACTGCTTTGACCATTGATAGTTGATGTTGCTCTGTCAACAAAATCTTCATTCGGCAAAACAAGCTCAATCATTTCAAAATTCATCCAATTGTGCGTTACCGCCTGTGCAACAAGACCGAAAACCTCAGATTGTGAATATCCAGTTCTGAGATATCCTGAAACCTGCTTAAACGCATTAAGCAACTGACCCTTTGTTGCCGACTTAGCACTTGCAATAAGACCTTTGATAACCGAACGTTGTCTCCTTGTACGGCTGATGTCACTGTCAGCATCACACTTACGGATACGGCTGTAAATCAAGGCCTGTGTGCCATTAAGTTTTGATTTACCAATCGGAAAATCTTTCTGTTTTGATGTTCGTCTTATATATTTAGCTTCGTATTCCTGAACTTCAACCTCAACGCCACCAAGAGCATCAATAAGCTTTGGAAACGAGTTGAAATCAACAGCAATATATTCATCAATCTCAACCTTGAAGTTGTTTTCAATTGTCTGCATCAGAGTTGCGGGACCACCCTTATTGTAAGCTGCATTCATCTTAAAATAGTAATCATAAGATGAACCGTCTTCTCGTGGTACGCGCATATATGTCCAACTGTCTCTGAGGAATGATACCATTGTAATCTTCTTGGTTTTCTTATTGATTGAAACGAGCATCATAATATCTGAACGTCCTGATGATGCGTCACCGGTTTCACTGTCAACGCCGCAAAGAAGAACATTAATTACATTCTTACTATGCATTTTTTCTCCGCCGTTATTTGCCCAGGAATACAAGAAATCATTAAGTGAATCAGCATTGACATCACCCATTGACTGCCAATTATGGTCTTCATCTACCAAGTAATTATCGTCACTTGTATTAAAATCTATACCATCATCATCCCAGTCTCCATTGCTTGTTGAAACGACAAGATGAATCAAAAATCCACCAATAGCAAGAAGCATAGAAATAACAATAAGAAGTGCAATTATCTTCGTATTCTTGTATCTGTTTCGAGTAAAGAAATTGCCCTTTTTAACTTTCGAAGATTTTGGAGGACGAACTTGCGTAACAATATCATCCGTTTCTTTACGAGGATTCATATAAAAATCTGCATTACCCTCACTGTAAGAACTGATGTCCTCAAACTGATGCTTAATAGCCGGTTTAGCAACATGAGCAACTTCATCAGTATTATCTAAATCAATATAATGGTTATATTTATGATTAAAATCACTTAAATCGGTAAGATCGTCGATTCTTCTTTTATCTTTTTCCATTTAAGTCACTCCGTTTCAACGATACCCACATGGGTTTTTAAAATATTCCTCAAAATCCAAAAGCGAACAATTTAAATTATTGTTCGCTTCCGACTTATAAATTATTCATCTTTATTCTTCGGCTCGATTTTACCGTAAAGATTAACACTTGCGGAATCCGAACGAGGAGCACGTGCCGGCTGTTCATCAACAACCTTCTTCGCAGTGTCCTTACGTCTGTAATCATTTCTGCGAGAACCTTTGTATCCCGGATTAGTAGCCTTAAAGCCCTCAGCAAGAGTAATAACAACTCTTCTGTCGCTTTCTGAACCGACTGAATGTGAATCAACACCCTCAATTTCCTGAACAGTTGTATGAATGATTCTTCTTTCATACGGGTTCATAGGATCAAGTGTTACATTTCTGCCGTACTTTTTAACTCGAGCGGAGTTTTTCTTTGCAAGTTCACGAAGAGTTTCCTCTCGCTTTTCTCTGTAATTACCTGCATTGATTGAAACTCTCTTATATCCATCGTTACCCTTATTGATAACAAGTCTTGTAAGATACTGAATTGCATCAAGAGTCTCACCACGTCGACCGATAATATAGCCGTAATCATTACCGCAGTCAAGCTGAGCAACAACGCCCTCATCATCTTCAGAAACTGAAATTGCAATTTCACCTACACCCATTCCTTCAAGAATAGAACGGATATACTTTTCTGCTTTCTTGGAAGCTTCACCGACAAACATTTCCTTTTCGGGCGCCTCAACAGCTTTAACTTCTTCTTTTACCTCCTGCTTTTTAGCAAGTTTCTGCTGTTTCGCCTTAGGTTCAACAGCTTTTTTATTGGAAACTTTGACTTGCTTTATTTCATCAGGAATCTCATAATAAGCTCTAGCTTCTGCAAGAGACCCTCCAAAAAGACCTAATGTCTTTTTCTTTGCAATCTTAATAATTTCTACCTGAACATCCGCATCCCACGGAGCATTAAGTTCAGCTTTAGCTGCCTCAATGGCAGCATCGTTAGTAGCACCTTTACCGAATGCTTCTTTAATCAAGAGGTTCACCACCTGTAAATATTAAACACAAATGTGTCTGATTTCTAGATTATTTGTTGACACGCTTAACACTTGCTTCTCTCGAACGTCTTTCAATAGTTTCTTTGACCATATCTTTTGCAACATTCTTCTGAGGAGAGAAAATTTTACGCATAACAAGAGACTGGACTGTAGCAAAAATATTAGAAACAATCCAATAAACACCGATACCGCTGGGGAAAAGTGATGTGAAATATACAGACATAGCAGGCATCATAAGCATAGTGCAACCTTGTCCGGGCATATTAGCCGACGGATTAGACTTTTTCTGCTGCAACTGCATAATGTAAGAGCTTGCAAATGAAGTAAGACCTGAAAGAATGGGAATAATAAGGTAACGGTCAAACTTTTTAAAGCTTGGTGTTACGCCAAGTTCAAGACCGAAGAATGTAAATCTGTCAGCGTCAATAAAAGCCTGAACTTCGTTGATTGCATTTGCAGAAATTGTAGTTATACCGTTAGAAGCGATATAATCTTTAACAATCTCAAACTCCTGAATAACATTCAATGGGTAATAAATCTGTGACTTTGAACCAACTTCAACAATACCGTCTTTAACCATAGTTGTGAAAACATCAACAAGCGCCTCAGCTGTAGCGGCATCAAGACCGATAGCGTATCTCAAAGGATTATAAAGTACACCGAAAAGACCGATAATAAACGGCATCTGGATAAGTAAAGGTACACAACCTGCAGACATAGGATTATAGCCTTCCCTCGCGTAGAGGTTCTGGGTTTCTTCCTGAATTT
>JAZROM010000091.1:0-6136 GCA_045648745.1 Acutalibacteraceae bacterium
CGGATCGGGCAAAACATCACGTTTTGCAATCTGGCCTCTTCTTGGCACTTCGCTTCCCTCCTTCATATTAATGATATCATAGGTACTCAAGTGACAAAACCCTGTGGCGCCAATGGAGAAGCACATACATAAATATATATATACTCTCACATTGTTACGCAGCGTACCTTACCCTGCGCAGCCTGCAAGAAGATTCTGTCGTTAAACATTTCCTTTTAAGCAGGAATTACTTTTTAGCAGCCTTAGGACGCTTTGCACCGTACTTTGAACGTGACTGCATTCTTCCGTTAACACCCTGAGTATCGAGTGTACCACGGATGATATGGTAACGAACACCGGGAAGGTCCTTAACACGACCACCACGAATAAGAACAACGCTGTGCTCCTGCAAGTTGTGACCAACACCCGGAATGTATGAAGTAACTTCAATACCGTTTGTAAGACGAACTCTTGCGATCTTACGAAGAGCAGAGTTAGGCTTCTTAGGTGTAGCTGTCTTAACTGCTGTGCAAACGCCACGCTTCTGAGGTGAATTCTGATCAGTAACAACGTTCTTCTTAGAATTCAAGCCCTTGAGAAGAGCGGGAGCTGTTGACTTCTTTTCGATAGTCTGTCTGCCGTTTCTAACTAACTGATTAAAGGTAGGCAATACTACATCTCCTTTCATAGATTTTTGATGATAGCTCAATATGTTTTCAGCAGAAATCCGCTTGAACCCACATTAAAGCATTTTATATCATGCTCCAGTATGATAGCACTTTGCACATTTATTGTCAAGCATTTTTGTAAAATTATTCTATCAATCATACGGTATAGCGTCTTTTTTATTCTTTTTCTGACTTTTTTATGTTTGTGTATTCAAAAAATCTTCTGTAATTATAGTAATTTCGCATATTGAATAATAAAAAGATATCCGTTACAATCTATTTAAAGCCAACATACAGGAGGTATTATATCAAATGAAAAAGGTTCTGGCAATATTTCTTGCTGTGATTTTTGCATTGCAGCTCGGCACATTTTCACTTGCAGGTTTCGATGCACCTGAGCTCACACGCGAGGAATGGGATTCACTTTACGGTTCACTTCGCGACGGTAATGAGCTGCCAATGCTCTGCGTCGGTGCAGATGAAACTGAGGTAAGCCTCGTTTGGCATTGCGCTAAAGAAACGGCAACTCCCGAGGTACGTCTCGCAAAGGATGCATCTATGGCAGGTGCAAAGGTTTTTGAAGGCAAAACAACAGAAGCTGAAAACGATTATCAGCTTGTATGCCGTGTTCCCGTTACAGGACTTACGGAAAACACAACATACTACTATCAGTGGAATACAGGCAACGGTTGGAGTGAACCCTGCAAGTATGAAACAAAATCATTCACGTCGCACAAAGCGCTTGTTATCGGCGACATTCAGATCGGCGGACAGAGCGAGGATGCTGAGATTCAGTCAGCAAACGGACACTATTGGAATAATGTACTCGCAGAAGCACTCGGTAAAAATCCCGACATAAGCTATCTCGTCTCACCCGGTGACAACACATCGACGGGTAAAACTGCCGACGAATGGCAGACACTTCTTATGCCCGAAGCATTGCGCAGTCTGCCGATGGCACTTGCAATCGGTAACCACGACAAAAAGGGCATGACATACAATTACTATACAAATATGCCGAACGAGTATTTCGGCAAATATTTCGAGGGTCTTGACCGTGATTTCTGGTTCAGACACGGTGACGTTCTGTATCTCGTATTTGATGCTACATCATCAAGTGCTGCTGACCATATGGCAATGGCTAAGGAAGCAGTGGAAAAGAACAAGGATGCCAAGTGGCGTATCGGCGTTATGCATCAGGCACTCTTCGGACCCGGCTACAGCGGAATTGATCCCGAGACACAGTTGCTTCTGAACGCTGTGTTCACACCGATTTACGACACATTCGATCTTGACCTTGTTCTTACAGGACACAGCCACCTTCAGGGACGCTCGCACTTTATGACCGAGAGTATGGTTGTAGGCAAGGCTGAAAGCGGTAAAACATATAAGAATCCCAACGGCATTATTTATCTCAACACCAATGCTATATGTGACCAGGGCAGCTTCAGCGGAAGCCTTCCGTACATTGCTTACGAATTCAGCGAGAATGATGTAACAACATACACCACGCTCGAATTTGAAGGCGACACAATGAAAATCGAAACAAGACGCGGAGACAACAGTGATCTTCTCGACAGTATTACAATTGAAAAGACTGAAGAACAGAATGATGATATGTTCCTGAAGAAATTCCAGAGATTCCTTTATAAGGTTGTCGAATTCCTCGGCCTTGTTTATATGAAGATTGACGCGATTGTTGTTAAAATCAGAGGCGGACATTTTTAATTTAATTTAGTTCATAGCGTACGAATCCCCCGACTGTGAGGTCGGGGGATGATTTTTATATCAACAGCTCATAATGCTCTATCAATTTGCCGTCTGCATACTCTATTGTTTTTGCTTCATACTTGCCGAAGGTGAGGTTGAGTGTGTTGTCGTTCAGAGTGAGGGTGGTTGTTTTGGAATCGGGAGAATTATTGAGAAGTCTGAGAATAATACTATCCTTACCGTAACGCTTTTTCATTGTAACGAGTACAATGTTTTTGTCGCCGATGTCAAGATTGAAGTCTGACATCTTGCCGTCCCTTTCAATCGGGAAGACATTGCAGGCATACGGTTTCTGACAGAACTCTGTTGCAAGGCGTTCAAGCTCGTCCTCGTCAGCTACGGTGAGACGGAATCGGAAGTTGCGTTCTGCCATATCGATTTTCTTTACAAAGCGGTCTGTCGGGATAAGTTCACGGTCACAGATAGGATGTGCGCAATAGGTTGCCGTACGGATAAGTGAAACAGAGATTTCGTTATCTTTGAAAGACGAGCCGTAGGCAACATCGTTAATAAGTGCAAGGCAGTTTTTGCCGTTTCTGACCGCTGAGAATCGTTGTGACACACATTCCCTGCCATCCATATAAAGAGGCTCTGTACCGAAACATGTCTGTCCGATGTACTCACCGTCCATATTCACAGGAAGTGAAAGCTTTATGAGTTTATTAATGTCTCCTGCAAAAACATCAACCTTTATATCAATGTATGGGTTTGTTTTATAGATATCATATTCAACACGGATGCGTGTGTTATCCTTTTTAAAGAAGCACTCGACACCGAGGTAGATATCACCGTCCTCGATTACCTGTACGGGTTTCATACCCTCAAATACACCGTCAGGATTTTCCATAAGAGTAAATGCCTCGGGATTTCTGCCCATAGCCTCAAGCTGACTGTCATCCATACCCCACGGGTCGGCATTATCCTCGTACATTACAGGGCAAAACGCATTGCTTTTTATGTACTCTTTGCCGTTTATCTTATATGAACTAAGCAATCCTGTCTTGCCGTCAATTTCGACGTGTTTACCCTCAATATTGAATATAATATCGCTGTTTGCAGGAAGCTCTGGCTTCGGCTCAACGGGTTTGAAATCTGTATAGAGTGAAAACCTTGAAACTGCAAGGGGCTTGAGCTTGCTTCGGATAACAAAACGTTTTCTCCAGTCGAGATTAAGGTTGCTCTCTTCCTTTATAAACTGCACGGGCACTTCATTTCCGTCCTCATCATAGACTCTGAAGCAGGACACAATCTCATCCGACCAGTTCTGATCAGCAAGTGTAAGTTCACATTCAAATTCTGTTTCCCATTCATACGGATGAGGATTGAAAACAAGTATCGGGTACTCGCCTTCCGCCGCCTTGTGCTGTGCAGAGGTAAGCGCAAAATATGCCCTCGCACGCAGACGATTAAGCGTAAGCATACCGTGCTCGAGAAGTCGTACACCGTTCTCCTCACCTGCACGGATTGATGTGCCCGGAAGAACATCGTGGAACTGACTGTTCAGCAGATCTTCAACTGCATCGTCAAGCTCCTTTTCGGGATATTCGATAAGTCCCCTCGATGCGGCAACAGAACACATTTTTTCCGTTATCGCAAGCATTGACTCAAAAAGTGCGTGACGCGCTTTCACGCTCGACATGGTTGTGTAGCAACCCGGCATACTGATACGAAGTGATTTATCGTGACGGTCTGTCGGATTAATTTTTGCAAAGACGTCATCGGGTGTGGAATGCATCATCGGAATATCGGAAGCTTCCATAAGCTCCTTTATATCACGCAAATCTTTTCGTGACGGGCCGCCACCGTGATTGCCGACTCCCCAGAGAATAAGAACATAATCATTGTCCTCATCATCCTCACCCATAATGCGTTTGATTTTTTCTGTCGCTTTACCAAGCCCTGTGTTGTAGCCGCTTGAATGTGCAGTCTTTATCTCACTGCCGTCAAGACCGACCCACATAAACTGACCGAAAGGAAGTCTGTCACAACCTTCACGGCAGTAAATATAGTTATCCTGACCGCATTTTTTTATAATCTGCACAATACCGACTGAGTGTCCGAAAGCATCGAGGCCGATTGCAGTTTTCGGGAACACACCGAATTTGTCAAGAAAGTATCTTTTTCCGTGCTGAATCTGACGGACAATGCTCTCACCGTTCGGCATATTGACATCAGGCTGAAGATACCATCCGCCCATAATGTGCCATTTACCCTGCTTTATTAGTTCTTTTATTCTTTCAAAAAGTGACGGAGCATATTCCTCGATATACTTATATAACGTCACCTCATTGTGACAGAAAATGTAGTCAAATTCATCAGCAAGATCAGCTGCAGCCTTAAAGGTTGAAAGGGCAGACGCTGCGCCTTCCTCCCACTCCCATTGCCAGATAGGGTCAAGGTGGGCGTTACATATAAGATGTACTTCTTTCATAATCAGTTTCCTTTCGGGATTTAATACTGATATATTAACATAAAAACAAACTGATTTCATTACTTTTCGAAAATAATATTGTATAACAAAATGAAATGCTGTATAATGAGAGCGCAAAGGAGGTTACATTATGAAAAAATCACTTTTAAAAATCATTTCCGTAGTCCTCAGTATCGCACTTGTTTTCACTATCGGTTGCACAGGTGTAAGTGCAGAAGAAAACAACGGTATTGTTGACTACCTTCCCGACAACAGCGAAATCGCAGGTGAAATCACCGACGGCGCAATCGGTGCAGTCGGAACTGTAGGCGGTATCTTCGCAGGTATGGCAGACCTCGATTCTTTTGACGCATTTCTTGATAATGTTATGAAGGTACTTTACAACACCCTTAACGTTATTGTTGAAGTGCTTGTTAAATCAATCTGTGTTATCTATCCTGACCCTGCAAGCTGGCTCGACATCAGCGACCACGCAGCTGACACATTTCTTGAGGGTCGTGACGAGTACAAAACAACAGCAGACGCAGGTAACTACTGGTCACTCGGTTACGCAAGCAGAAGCCTCATCCCCGATGACTTCGAAGCAGGCAAGTACTACCTCGGCAGAGACCTTATGAACAAAAAGGCAGAAGGCATCTACGACGATATGAGAATCCGCGTTGCTGTCCTTGACGATAATAGCGGTGACGGTGCAGTGGTTATCGGCGGCGTTGACGCTCTCGGCGTTACATCAACAGACGTGCGTGCAATCCGTGCAGGTGTTCTTGATTATTGCAAGAAGAACAATATCGCAGTTTCAAGCATCAACATCACTTCAACTCACGCTCACTCTGCGCTTGACACACAGGGCGTAAGCACAGAATTTTTCTACAAGCTTTTCGCAAGCTCAATCTTCAACCTTTTCGGTCTTAAGGGTGATCTCCCGTTTATGGAGGCTCCGACATATTTCAAACAGTATTTTGTTGAGCAGTCAATCATCGCAGTTACAGAGGCCTTTGAAGATATGGAAAGCGGTTCTCTCTACTACGATTCAATTGACGCAAGTGAATACATAAAGGATAAGAGAGGTCTTGTATCTAAGGAAGATATCCCCGAAATTGCAAGCCTTTACTTCGTACCGGACAGCGGCAGTGAAGATACATATCTCATAGACATCACCTGCCATCCGACATCTTTCAGCGCAAGCAACGGTCTTGTAGGCTCTGACTACACTTATTACATCGACCAGTACATCCGTCAGCAGGAAGGCGCAAACTTCGTTATGATTCAGGGTGCAGTCGGTCAGATA
>JAZROM010000092.1:0-10802 GCA_045648745.1 Acutalibacteraceae bacterium
CAAAATTGTCTTCCTAAGACCGCTTGGCCTCCGACTTACAAATCTCGCTCTTCTTGAAATGATTGCAGGCGGTACTGTAAGTTTTTCTGATATGTATTTCGAGCCTCAGGTAACAGCAAAAGCTGTTGCAGAGGCAGGAATGAAGGCTAATCTCACAAGACCCGTACAGAGCTTTGACCCGAATGAAGAGCCGAAGGATTCCTTCAGAATTGCACAGTCACTCGAGCTTTATAACGAATGGAACAAGGCTGAGAATGACAGAATACTCATCGACTTCTCAATTCACGCTGAATACACCTGCACAGAAAAAATCGCACGTGCTTACATCGAGGAATGTAACAAGCGTAACGGACTTTTACACATTCACCTTTCTGAGACTGTAAAAGAGCATAACGAGTGTAAAGAAAAATACGGCAAAACTCCGACCGAATGGTTCAACGACCTTGGTGCGTTTGATTCAAAAGCGTTTGCCGCACATTGCGTAACGCTCGAGGATAGCGATATGGATATCATCCTCGAAAAAGGTGTTAATGTTGTTCACAACCCGACAAGCAATATGAAGCTTGGAAGCGGTTTTGCAAGAATTCCGAAAATGCTCGATATGGGCATAAATGTGGCACTCGGTACTGACGGTGCGGCAAGTAACAACAACCTCGATATGCTTGAGGAAATTCATCTTGCTTCAATTATTCACAACGGATATATGCAGGATGCAACCGTTATGAATGCTGATACGGTCATCCGTATGGCTACACGCAACGGTGCACTGCTTCAGGGCAGAGACGATTGCGGTGAGCTTAAAGTCGGCAACAAGGCTGATATCATAGCAATTTCACTCGATAAACCGCATATGCGTCCGATTATCGACGAAAAGGCACTTATCACCTACTCAGCTCAGAGCAGTGACGTTGTTATGACTATGGTTGACGGTAAAGTACTTTACGAAAACGGAGAGTATAAAACACTCGATAAAGAAAAGATTTATTACGATATTGAAAAAGCTGTAAAAAAGTTATATTGAGGTGACGAAAATGGAAAGAGCAGATAACGGACTTGCTTTTATGCTCCGATATGAAAATATAGCGTGGTACGAGGACGGTAAGGTGCGCATCCTTGACCGACGTGTTTATCCACGCAAAGTTGAGTTTGTAGTATGCAATACTCATCAGGAGGTTACACAGGCTATCCGTGATATGGTTACGCAGAGTGCAGGGCCGTACACGGCAGCGGCTATGGGTATGGCTCTTGCTGCTTACGAATGCAGAAATATGACAGCTGACAAACAACTCGAATATCTTCTGGCCGCTTCTGATAACATTTCACACGCACGACCGACAACTGTTGCAAGAATGTCTCTCATCACAGGTGGTTGCCTTGAGGCCGCTAAACAAGCTTTACGCGACGGCACAGATGTAAGCGAAGCAATTGTAAATTATACAATCAGAGCCAACAATCTGCGTTACGGTAAGGTCAATCTTATGGCAGAGCATCTTGTTGATATGTTCCCGCAAAACGGTACGGTTATGACTCAGTGCTTCGGTGAAACAATCGTCGGAATGATGCTCAAGGTTGCGAGAGACCGAGAGAAAAACATCCGTATTTTCTGCCCTGAGACACGTCCGTATTTCCAGGGTGCAAGACTGACTGCAACAGTCTGCAATGAAATGGGATTTGACACGACGGTTATCACTGACAATATGCCCGCTTATGTTATGAAGAAAGAAAATGTTGATGTTTTCACTTCTGCCGCAGACGCAATCTGCCTTGACGGTCACGTAGTAAACAAGGTAGGTACTTACCAGATTGCGATTGCCGCAAAATATACAGGTATCCCCTACTTTGTAACAGGTGCGCCTGACCACGGACATCCGACCATCGATACAGTTAAAATAGAGATGCGTGACCCTGATTTTGTGCTTCAGGCAATGGGCGTTAAAACAGCGGCTGACGGACTTAAGGGTTACTACCCTGCTTTCGACATTACTCCTCCCGAACTTGTCAGCGGTGTTGTGACAGACACGGGAATTTACACTCCTTACGACCTGCACAGTTATTTCAAAGACGGTAATATGGGCGAATACGAGATGGTGATATAATGGATAACAGCAAAAAAAACGAGCTTTTTGAAAACACCAAAATCTCCAAAGCAGTTGCCACTCTTATTCTGCCGACAATTCTCAGCAGTCTTGTTATGATACTCTACAACCTGGCTGACACCTACTTTGTCGGAATGCTCAATGACCCGATAGAAAACGCTGCCGTTACACTTGCAGCACCCGTACTTCTTGCCTTCAACGCCGTCAACAACCTTTTCGGTGTCGGCAGTTCGAGTATGATGAGCCGAGCTCTCGGTGTGAAGGATTACGATACAGTCAAGCGCAGTTCTGCCTTCGGCTTCTATTGTTCGATTATCTGCGGACTTATTTTTTCACTTGCGTGTACCGTGCTCAAAGGGCCGTTACTCTCTCTTTTAGGAGCAACCGAAGAAACAACGGCTGCCACAGGCGGATACTTGCTCTGGACAGTTACTTTCGGTGCAATCCCCGCTATTCTGAATGTTGTTATGGCATATCTTGTCCGTTCTGAAGGCGCAGCACTCCACGCAAGCATCGGTACAATGAGCGGTTGTGCCCTCAACATCATACTTGACCCGATTTTCATTTTACCTCAGGGACTCAATATGGGCGCTGAAGGAGCAGGTCTTGCAACGTTTATTTCAAACTGTGTTGCCTGTCTTTACTTCCTTGTGTTTATTTTTGTGAAACGAAACAGCACCTATGTCTGTATAAAACCGTCGGCATTCCGACCGACAAAGGTTATTACCAAGGGAATATGCGGTGTAGGTATCCCTGCATCCATCCAGAATCTGCTTAATGTAACCGGTATGACCGTGCTTAACAATTTCATGTCAGGTTACAGCACCGATGCAGTTGCGGCAATGGGTATCTCACACAAGACAAGCCTTATCCCGATGTATATTGCAATGGGTATCTCGCAGGGCGTTATGCCTCTTATCGGATATAATTTCTCGGCAAGAAATATAAAAAGAATGAAAGATACCGTTGTTTATGCAACGAAGATTTCACTTTTTTTCATTTCAATAACAACCGCACTTTACTGCATCTTTTCAGAGCAGATCATCCGACTGTTTATGGACAATGAAGCTATCATAAATTACGGTTCTGTTTTTATTAAAGGTCAGAGCCTTGCCCAGCCGTTTTTATGTATGGACTTTATTGCAGTAGGTGTTTTTCAGGCGTGCGGAATGGGTAAAAGATCGCTTATTTTTGCATTTATGCGAAAGATTGCACTTGAAATTCCTGCACTGTTTATCCTTAATACAATTATTCCGATGTACGGTCTTGCATACGCACAGCTTTGTGCTGA
The DNA here is from genome assembly GCA_045648745.1 of Acutalibacteraceae bacterium. Lineage (GTDB taxonomy): Bacteria > Bacillota > Clostridia > Oscillospirales > Acutalibacteraceae > CAG-488. Next base: position 3,388 of record JAZROM010000092.1, read on the forward strand.
GGTGATCCTCGCAATTGCGGCAGTTATATTCCTTATTAAAATTTTCAAAGATTTAAAAAACGAAAATCCAATAGAAAAAAGTCGCTCAATATGAGCGACTTTTTTGCTATGTTAAATATTGAATTAAAATATACCCGTGATAAAAATTTCAAGTCCGATAAGAACAAGAATTGTACCGCCGAATATGCCTGCCTTACCTGCAAGCTTTGTTCCGAATTTTCTGCCGATGAGAATACCGCCGACGCAGATAAAGAACGTAACAAAAGCAATAACGAGGGCACAGACTATTGCCATTTTAAGGTCATAATCGGAAATGGTAAAACCGACGGACAGCGCATCGATTGAAGTTGCTATACCCTGGACTACAAGGGACATAAATCCGACTTTTGGTGCTTCGGTTGTAAATTCCTCACCCTTTGATTTAATACCCTCGATAAGCATTTTGCCACCGATAAAACCAAGGAGAATCAGTGCGATCCACGGAATGAATTTTTCAAACGCATTGAAATACTGTACAACCGTATGTACACAAATCCAGCCTATCATCGGCATAAGAGCCTGAAAAAATGCAAACACACCTGCCATACCAAGCATTTTGCTTTTTGTCATTTTCGGGTCATTGAGTCCGTTGGCAAGTGAAACGGAAAATGCATCCATGGCAAGTCCGACACCAAGCAATGCACTGTTGAAGAAAAAAATAAAATCCATTTTTTACCTCCAAAAAATATCGGATACAGCAACTGCCATACCCGGTCTTTCAAAGATATAAAAACACCATGTATAGCCGTTGCAGTTATACATGAGTCTCGCAATTTAAAACAAGCCAGACCTTGCGGTCAGTATGTTGACTTGCTACGCACGTCGTGCGCTCGCTACTCCCTCATCGGAATTGCAGGGGTATTATACAGTATTTTGTGGTTATTGTCAATATTTTGTACTTGTTTTTTCATTTTTGCTCTTGTTAATAAGATTACAATAATATATAATTGTATAGTAATATTCAAAAAAAGGAGACTAAAAAATGTTTATCACAAATGACATTAAATATATCGGTGTCAATGACCATCAGACAGACCTTTTCGAAGGACAGTTCGATGTGCCTAACGGAATTGCTTACAATTCGTACGTTATTCTCGATGAAAAAATTGCAGTTACGGACACTGCTGACAAAAACTTCGGTGACGAGTGGTTCTGTAACCTCGATAAAGTGCTTGACGGCAAAAAGCCCGATTACCTCATCGTTCATCATATGGAGCCTGACCATTCAGCAAACATAGATGCATTCCTGAAGAAATACCCTGAAGCTCAGGTAGTTGCAACCGCTAAGGCATTCAATATGATGAAGGGCTTTTTCGGTGAGGATTATGCCGACAGACGAATTGTTGCCGGTGAAGGTGACACACTCTGCCTCGGTGAGCATACACTGACATTCTTCACTGCACCGATGGTACATTGGCCTGAGGTTATGGTCAGCTACGACTCAAAAGACAAGGTTGTTTTCTCTGCTGACGGTTTCGGAAAATTCGGTGCACTTGACGCTGAGGAAGACTGGGCGTGCGAGGCAAGAAGATATTATTTCGGTATCGTGGGCAAGTACGGTGCACAGGTACAGGCTCTGCTTAAAAAGCTTGCAACACTCGAGGTTGAAATCATCTGTCCGTTACACGGTCCCGTGCTCAACGAAAACCTCGGTTATTACATCAATCTTTATGACATCTGGTCATCATACGGTGTTGAGAGCGACGGAATTGTTGTTGCTTACACATCCGTTTACGGCAATACAAAAGCTGCCGCTGAATTGATTGCACAGAAACTCCGCGAAAAGGGTTGTCCGAAGGTTGTTGTCACAGACCTTGCACGCGATGATATGCACGAGGCTGTTGAGGATGCATTCCGTTACGGTAAGCTTGTTCTTGCGACAACAACATATAACGGAGATATGTTCCCCTTTATGAAGGAATTCATCAACCACCTTACTGAAAGATTTTACCAGAACAGGACTGTGGCATTTGTCGAAAACGGCTCATGGGGTCCTGTCGCAGCAAAGATGATGCGCAAAATGTTTGAAAGCTCAAAAAATATCACATTTGCAGAGACTGTCGTGCAGATTAAATCAGCACTCAACGATGAAAGCATAGCAGCAATTGATGCACTTTGCGATGAATTGATGAAATAAAATTAAAGCCGTAGCAGGAAATCCTGTTGCGGCTTTTTGATTGAAGTTAAGTTTAGTCTTAAGTTTTTAGCAGACAATCCCTCAGTCTTTCTTTGTCACAGAGATATGGACAACAAAAATTGAAATCGATCAGACAATCAAATTATGTACCATTTTCAGTGGCAAGCCACTAGCCTACCGCACGGTTTACAGAAGACTCCGCGTATAGTCGTTTGATTTTTATTTAAAACAATGGTAAATCAAGAAAAACTTTTTCATCAGTCGCCTTATCCAATAAATCGGTCTGATTAATAATTTCTCTTGCAAAATCTTCGACCGTCACGTCCTCAGGAGCATCAAGGAGCGAAGCATAAACACACTTGCCCAAAGAATTAAACAACACTGCATAATTATTTCCGTCAATATAAGCTCTGAAATTCACCCCCTCAACCTTCATCGTCTTTGCAGGTGCAATTACATCAATTTCCAACGAGTTAGATGATGTTGCAATAATTCTTTCAGACATAAAATCAAAAATCACAAAAGGACTTATACTTTTAACATATTCCACCTCATAATCACACCCAGGTTCAGAAATGAAAGTATCATAGCAATACAAATATATATAATCTGTTCCCGGAATATGAGAAACAGAAAGGTTGATTGGATCTTTTTCTTTCCTCGAATAATTATCTATATTGTTGTACGGATAAAAAGTCTGCATGTTTTCAACATCTGTTTCAAATAAATTTTCAGGAGTATAGCTGTTATAACAATCAACATAAGCATATCCGCATAATGCAATACATCCGATTAAAACAATTACCACCGAAGCTATACATCCCTTTTTGATTTTATTCGTATCAATCGTTGTTTTAATGTTTAAAACATAACAAGCAACAAACACTGCAAACAAGATCAAAAACGCCTCTGCAAAATACAACAAAAACAACGCATACTGAAATTCGAGCAAACTAAAAGACTGAAATAAGATTGAACAGTATAAAGCAATACTTATACCAATTGCACAAATCGATGCCACTTTTAAACGCTTCGAAACATTCATATAAATAACCTCACATTCTATTCTTTGCTGATCAATTCTAGTAGTTATCAAAGATATAAAACTAACCTGAGTCTTTGCTTTCATTGATCGTTCTTTTTATTAGATTGTCTGTATTATAAACCATTAAGTGCAGATTTTAAATAACAAATTGTGCAAAATTTTGATAAGTTTTTTTACACAAAGTGCAAATTATATCGGTCTGTATAAAATAATTTGTGATCAAGACTGTGGGAGTTGCACTATCGACGTCCTTAAATTATCAAAACACGTCGGCAGCAATCCACCGCCCTACGCATACAACGCGATAGTGCGTTAATAATTCTGCTCTGCAAATTAAAATTTGTCTTGTTGAATATTTAAACTCGAGCGGAGAAGACTTTTAGTAAGAGGAGGGATATTTTATGAAATACATTTGTGATGTTTGCGGTTGGGTTTATGACGAGGCAATCGGCGACACTGACAACGGTATCGAACCAGGACAGAAATTTGAGGATTTACCTGAAGATTTTGTGTGCCCGTTATGCGGAGTCGGAAAGGATCAATTCTCACAAGAATAAAGCAAAACGGATTGTGTTGTGCTCAATGCAATCCGTTTATTTTGTTTTTCAGAAAATAATTTAGCAATTTAAAGTATTATTAAGAAAAAGTACTTGAATGATGTATCATTTAGTGCTATAATGACGTATATTTTCAAATGAGGAGTTATATTATGAAAAACGAAATTCAGATTCTGATTTCAATGGCTATATACATGGCTGTTGTTGTCGTTATCGGTCTTGTGTTTGCTAAGAAAGCAAACAAGAGTTCTGAAAACTATTTCCTCGGCGGTCGTTCCCTCGGTCCTTGGGTAACCGCTATGAGCGCAGAGGCATCCGATATGAGCGGTTGGCTTCTTATGGGTCTTCCCGGTGTTGCTTACTGGTGTGGTCTTGCTGACGCTGCGTGGACAGCCATAGGTCTTGCAATCGGTACATACATCAACTGGCTTCTTGTTTCCAAGAGACTCCGCCGTTACAGTATCCGTGCAAACAATTCAATCACCCTTCCCGAATTTTTCTCAAACAGATTCCGTGAAAAGAATAAGATTATTCTTACAATTGCAGCTTTATTCATTCTTATCTTCTTCACTGTTTACGCTTCGAGCTGCTTTGTTACATGCGGTAAGCTTTTCTCAAAGCTTTTCGGTATGGACTATGTTCCGATGATGATTCTCGGTGCAGTTTTTGTTCTTGTTTATACAATCCTCGGCGGCTTCCTTGCTGAAAGTGCTTCTGACTTTATGCAGGGTATCGTTATGTTTGTTGCACTCGGTGTTATCGTTGTTGTCTGCAGCATCAAGGCCGGCGGCATTGACGCTATCATTGAAAATGCACAGAGCATCCCCGGTTTCCTTGAGTTCTTCGGTCTTGCTCAGCCTGCAACAGAGGAAATCAACGGTGTAGCAACACAGATGGTTGCAAACGGTCAGCCTGTATTCGGCAAGCCTGCTCCGTACGGTTTACTTTCAATCGCTTCCATGCTTGCATGGGGTCTCGGTTACTTCGGTATGCCTCAGGTCCTCCTTCGTTTTATGGCTATCCGTAAAGAAGAGGAACTCAAGATGTCAAGAAGAATCGCTATGATCTGGGTTATCATTTCACTCGGCGTTGCAGTATTTATCGGTATTGCAGGCAGACACCTCTTCCCGACAGAGCACCTTACTGCTTCTTCAGCAGAAAGCATTTTCATCACACTTTCAACAAGCTATCTCCCCCCGATTCTTGCAGGTTTTGTTATGGCAGGTATCCTTGCTGCAACAATCAGTTCTTCTGACTCTTACCTTCTTATTTCTGCTTCTGCTTTTGCTAAGAACATCTTCCAGGGTCTTATCAAGAAGAACGCAACGGACAAGCAGGTTATGTGGGTTACAAGACTTACTCTTCTTGTAATTGCTCTTATCGCAATGTTCATCGCTATGGACGAAAACAGTGTTATCTTCAAGATCGTTTCATTCGCTTGGGCAGGCTTCGGTGCAACATTCGGACCGCTTATGCTCTTCTCACTCTTCTGGAAGAGAACAACACGTGCAGGTGCAATCGCAGGTATGGTTTCCGGTGCAGCAATGGTATTCATCTGGAAACTTGCTATCAGTCAGCTTGGTGGCGTGTTCGGAATTTACGAACTTCTTCCTGCGTTCATCTTCTCTTCAATCGTTATCGTTGTTGTTTCACTTCTTACTCCTGCTCCGTCAAAGGAAATTCAGGAAGATTTTGAAATTGCAAAAACAGGCAAGTCACTTTAATAAATCTCAAAAGTTAACCCCGCAGTTCAATGAACTGCGGGGTTGTTGTTTGTTTGAATTATTTAACGGAAGCAATAAGCTTTTGCATTTCATCAAGAATTGTTCTTGCCGTCTTCGGGCCTGTAGAGTTTGTTTCCTCATAATGATTTCTGTCCATATGGTCGTGTGCGCCGTTTATGTAGGGCAGTTTGCTGTCGAGGAAGAAGTCATTATCAGGGATGATATAGCCAAGCTCATCGTTACAAAGTCCTACAACAAACTTGTGCTTCGCATCGCCCTGATTTTTAAGGATGTTGTAGTGTGCGTCCTCTCTGGTTGCTGAATTTTCCATAGTAAGGAACTCACCGTTGAAAAGTTCGGGGAAAAGCTCACCCGGAATAAGGAACATACCGATATCTTTTTCACCAAGCTCGAGGTAGCCGATCTCGGAATAGATATAAGGCACGGTGCGGTTTTTACTGCGTGCAATATCGTTATTGAGGACCTTTAAGAAACGTGCGAGAATAAGCACAAAATTGGAAGCCTCAATCACAATCGGTTCTGACCTGACATTGATACACGGTTTGAGTTCGGTCTCGTCGGTCATAGCATTTACCATTTCACCGAGGTTTTTACCGAATTCTTTTGTATAAGCCTCGCAGTCAATTGTTTCGCGGTAGACCTTCTTAATTTCCTTTGCAGAAATCATACCACCGATTGCACCGTTGAAGAACACGGCATCGCAATCCTTTTTATTGCTCTCGATTTCCTTGATCATATACGCAGGGAAGTCTGCGCTGACAACCTTTGTACAGCTGCCGAGCAGTTCAGCGTGAGACGCAAAGTTTACAATACAGATATTCTTTGTTTTATCAAATGATTCAAAGCGGATTCTGGTAAGATTATCGTCAAATGTATCGGGTGTACGGCAGTCAAACTGCATATCCTCAGCTTTTATGAAAGAATAGAACATTTTACCGTCCACGCGGTTTTCATAAGCAGAGATAATTGCATCCGCAGTAAGTCGATGAAGACGCTCCATAAACTTATCATCCCTGCCGCATTTGAGGATTTTTTCGCCCCACAAGCCCTGCGTATCAATCGCAGAATGTGAGTGGGTTGCCATAATGTTTATTGATTTAAGATTCGGAATTCTGCCGCTTTCGATTACAAGCTGACGGATGATGTTGATATCGTGTCTGCTGATACCGACAGCGTCGACAGAACACATCACTACGCCTCCCCTGCCTGTGTTATCGTCAAGATAAACGGAACGGGCATACATATCGTCAAGAACGCCCTGCGCAGGGTTATTGGAATCGTAGCCTGCAATAAAGTAACGGCTGCTCTTTACATCATCGGGAGTGAGAACGGTTTTACCAAAGCCGCACGTGAAATATTCGCCCGACTGTGCGGTGAACTTTTTATCACCTTTGAGCATATATTTATTTGCTTTTTCACTTACCGTGAAATTCTTTGACGGGATAGAAAAAACGATTGCCTTTGCAAGTGCGTACAAGGATTTTCTGATTATTTTATCTGTGTTCATAAGCCACACCCCTTTTCTGTATTATACATCATTTTGAGAAATTTGCAAATACTGAAAATATTTATTTAAAAGACTTTACAAAATTCAAGCCCTGTGCTATAATATCGAAGCACTTGAGGGTGTAGCTCAGTTGGTCAGAGTACTTGCTTGACATGCAAGGGGTCGGTGGTTCGAGCCCACTCATCCTCACCAAAGAAAAATCCGTCCACTATAGTGAACGGATTTTTCTTTATATTATTCATTCAGTTCAGAACCGATTTTTAATAAGGAGTAAAAAATAAAATCCGTACACTGTTGTGTACGGATTCTGGAGCGGATGACGTGGCTCGAACTCGCTACCTCCACCTTGGCAAGGTGGCGCTCTACCAGATGAGCTACATCCGCA
>JAZROM010000093.1:0-28555 GCA_045648745.1 Acutalibacteraceae bacterium
CCTGCTGTTCCTTGCAAAGCTTACTGTTCCGTTCGCAAAGATTATATACTGATAAACTAAAATACCGTCGGTTAGCGCCGACGGTATTTTTTAACATTCATCAAAAAAAGAGAGCCGTCAGTCGGCTCTCTTGATTTTTGAAAATTTAAATTAACTTGTGTGTTGGACTCACGCCTTTACATTTACTATAAGTTTAAAATGACTGGTACTTTGGACTCACACCTTTACATTTACTGTTAATTTAAAACGCTAGATGTACATGTCACTCACTCTCTTCCGAGTTAAATTTTATCAGAATAAGCTTTTATCTGAACATCGTACTCACTCTCTCATAAGTTTTTGAGAATCTAATCCAGATGTGCATAGGACTCACTCTCTTTTAAAATTTTAATCCTCGATTAAGAACTTAATGGTACATTTCAACTCACTCTTTCAAATTTGTTTTAATCTGAAATTATGTTAGATGTACTTAGTAGCCACCTTGTTTCGTTTGAATTTTTTAGTTAAGGTAAGATATTTCGATCGGACTGCTATATAATGTGGGCGTTCCCACTCGCTTGCCGCTCACCGGATCGGTATAATCTTTTATGATAAATTCATTAACTTCGGTTTCTTCACACCGTATTCTGTGATTTATACCTGACCTGCGGCGGCCCTATTAAATTGTGGTTCTGTTGAGTTCATTGGACTCGCCTCCCTCTTTCACATCTCTCATGTGTTATTTTGTTATGTTTTCCCTTGGTTCGCCTTTATAATAGCATCTGTTTTGATATTTGTCAATAGTTTTTTTGTAAAAAGTTGATAATTTTTATATAAATTGACTTAATTCTATTTTATCTTGACTATTGGCACGATTAAGGTTAAAATATAATGTACGAAATTAATATAGGAGGAATAAAAATGGCTGAAGAATTTAACCCTGATATCGTAAGCGTTATTGATGAAGACGGCGTTGAACATATTTTTGAAGAGTTGGACAGAATCGAAACCGATGATGCCCGTTATGTGGCACTGCTCCCTGTTTATGATGAAGCAGAAGAAATCCTTGACAGTGACGGTGAACTCATAATTCTCAAGGTTGAAGAAGAACCAAACGGCGACCCTTATCTTTGTCCTATCGAGGATGAAAAAGAATTCATCGAAATCGGTAAGATTTTTGAAGAAAGACTTTCTGAAATGTTCGAATTCGACGAAGAATAATTTTGTATTCCCCCTGCCTTGTGCGATAACTTACAGTCTATATTAACCCTACAATTTTATTTACGGGAGTTTATCTCCCGACACGGATTGCAGACCTCCCGCCCTGCGGACGAAGGGAGCGTGAACTGTCGGGGAAACACCCACCTGCTTCAAACGCAGGTTACTATCGGCTGTATCCGGCTTGGCGGGGCTTTATTCGAATTTTACGGGTGATAAAATGTTAAGAATTGTAAAAGCACAGTTACTTGATGTTGTACCGCTTGAAATAGGCTTTATATATGCACAACGAGCAAAATTGCCTAACGGTCAGGAAACTGTTGCGTTTTTTGTATATGATCAGGACGGTGACAGAACACTGCCTGTTAAAATAAAAACCTATCTTGAAGCTAAATTTGGTTTACAGTACCGCGAAATTGCAAAAAAACTCGGTAACTACATAGCCTGTGATGCTGCCGTTCTCAAGAGTAACGGAGTGGTAACTCTTTTTGATGACGGAAATATGAATATCTTTGATTCTGACGGTTCAATAGCAATGCAGGAAAAACTTGTTTATCAGAATTGTCCCATCCGCAGTCTTGCTATGGATGGTAACTGTTTCTGGTGCGTAGTACCCGACAGAAACTCCATCGTCAAGTTCTCGCCTATTGAAAAACGTGTACTTCTCCGAATCGGCGGAGGTGCATCAGTTGCTTTCAGGCGTCCTCTTTCTATCTTCAAGAGTGAAGATAAACTTTATGTCTGTACAGAACACAACAATCAGGTGCGAACTATAAATCTGAACGATTATTCGGTAAGAGACTATCTTTCATTCAACGAACCTATAAAAAAGTACTTCAAAGTCGGTTTTATGGAATATGTCGTGCTTGAATCGGGAATCTACTGTATAGAACCCAAAGACAGATAATAACAAAAAAAGGAACTTGCAAATGTGCAGGTTCCTTTAATTTTTGGGCAGATTAGTATCGTGGTGATAAAATGACAAAAGATAAATTCCGAGAATATTTTACAGTATTCGGCTTCGGTGCCGTAATTTACAGTCTTGTTGAGGTTGTATCTAGAGGTTACACACACTGGACGATGACTATTACAGGCGGAGTCGCTTTTCTGTTGATTTATCTTATAAATATGAATCTTAAAACAAACAGTCTTATACTGCGTTGTCTTGCAGGTTGTGCGGTTATTACAGCCATTGAGTTCACCGTAGGAATGATTGTAAATCGAAGTCTTCATATGAACGTGTGGGACTATTCTGATGAAAAGTTCAATCTCTTCGGGCAGATTTGTCCGTTGTTCTCTTTTATGTGGTTTTTGATTTGTATTCCAGGCACAGCTCTTTCCTTTATACTGAACAAACAGTTACGAAAAAACTGAAGATATGTTTTGGAACTCAGGTGCTCTTGAGGAATCAGTAAGAACTGAATATGAAAAATACGCAACACCGTAAGAATGTGAGTCTTCTTTAACCAACGCCAGCTGTTTATCAATTATACCGTTACCGGCTTTCCATTCTTCGTCACTGTCATTAACTTTATACGCGCCAATGCCGTAGATCATTTTAACAGCACCGATTGTATTGAGCTTTTCCCATTGTCCGAGTGCTTTATCAAACGGCAGTGTATCGTCTTCAAAACCATAATAAAGCTGTGGAATCATCCAATCGGCATAACCGCGTGCAGAACACCACAGTTTTACATCTGCAAATTGCTGATCATAATTATTCTGTATATTTCCTGCGGGACTTATCGAAAAGATGCAATCACTGCTTTCCGATTTAACGGCAGAATACATTTGCGACACAAATGCAGAAACTATATTCAGCCGCCACTCATTGAGCTTAAGTTTACCTCCTGCATCAGTATATTGTTTATAATATGCCGAATCAACACTAACATCAGTTGAAGGATAGAAATAATCGTCAATATGAATTCCGTCGACATCGTAGTTTCTGACAATTTCGCGTACACCTTCAATGACAAGTTTCTGAGCCTGAAGCGATGCAGGTGAATAGTAAATACCTCCGTCAACAAAAACAACATCGGAACTTTTTTCTTTAATCCAATCCAATGCAGGATGATTTTTACTCAGCAGTGAAATGTCATCATCAAATGCTATACGGAACGGATTAATCCATGCATGAAGGACCAGACCTCTTTCGTGTGCAAGCTTTATACAGATCTCCAACGGATCGTAATTTACACTATTCCCCTGTTTACCGGTAAGATAATATGACCACGGGAAAATTTCAGATTTATAGAAGCTGTCACTGAACGGACGCACCTGTAAAAAAACAGTGTTCATTCCCCACTCAACGCAATTATCAAACATTGTTTCAACCTTATCTGTAAATGTTTTTTCATCCTTGCTTTTTTCGTTGAGCATAGAGAGCTCACTGTAATAAATCCAAACGGCAGAAATTCTGGCAGTTTCGCCTGACGGTACTTGTTCAGGCAAAGATACACATCCCGAAAGCAAAAATAGAATTAAAAGCAAAACGCAAACTGTTTTTTTCATCTTGTGTCTCCCTTGTTATTGTGATAGAATATTAACACCTTACACTTAATATATATGGAGTTTATATGAAGTACATTTTAATCTGGTTGGTAATAATTTCATTTTTTTCATCCATTATTACTGTTTACGACAAAATTGCTGCAAAAGCAAAAACTGGCAGAATACCCGAAAAAGTCTTGCTTCTAACAGGTCTGTCAGGCGGTGCTGTTGCAATGTTTGTAACAATGCTCATTATACACCATAAAACCCGACATGCCAAGTTTATGCTTGGTTTACCGATAATAATTCTTTTACATATCATAATAATTTCAGCCGTCGCTTCATTAATCTGAGGCAACGGCTGTTTTTTTATTTAAAATAATCCGGCAATGCAATTTTCAGACTGTCAAGAACAAGCATATCGGGTCGCAAATGTTTCAAATAATACTCTCTGTTGCATTCTTCCATGTTATGTATTCTATTTATATCTGACAAAAGGTATTCACATTTATCTATACAAGAAGATACATCAGTATAAGTCAGATAATTCTCATTCTCAACAAAACCGTAAGGAACTTCATAAAAAAGCGGTTCGGAAACAATTGCTTTACCCGCAGCTACATACTCGGCAAACTTCCAACCAATACTACGGTGAAGCCCCTCACTTGTGATACAGATATAATTCTTTTTAATCATATCTATGTAATTGTTTCTGTCAGTAATATTTTCATCAACCACAAACTGCGGACATATCTTACGGGAAAAATCATCGTTACTGACACCTGCTGTTATCCTATCACCAAAATGGTTCCTTAGTTCTTTTATATATTCCAACCTGTTTTTTGTGGCAATATCAAGACTGTATTTCCATTTTTCTGCTTCTTGTTGTGCTTCTGATTCAGAAAAATAAGGATATGTATTGAGAATACCTTGGGTGGTGATCCCCGATGAATCCCACAGACGGGTTAAAAACAGAATATTATAATTATCATATTTTATCCCGTTACTCTCAAAAATTGAATAATCGTAAGTATTTATGCGTTTGTTTTTCTGATGAATAATAAACTTCATAAAATCATCAAATTTATAGTCAGAGAAAACATATCTGTCATACGGATTGCCATGCGTAGAACAAAGATAATTGAGGCCAAGTGGCTTGACCTTATCTTTATTCTTCATCTCCGAGTGAAAAGACGCATCAAAACTTCGTTTAAAATAAAAATCAAGTCTGTCTAACTGTGCATCAAAAACACCTTTTCGATGAATGCTCTGATATCCGTCTGACATATCATAAGCAATAATAACATCTCCAAAGTCAACCTCAACAATACTATTGTGTTCGTAGTTTCCGTCAGTTCTGAAAGAGGTGTACGCAACCGCTTTTAAAATTTTAAGTTTTTTCTTGTCCTCAAGCATTTTATACCCTGCAAGAATCTGTGAAACATGTGTATTGCCCGGGGCAGTATTATATTTTATTGTACAGTACGGAATTTCCGTTTTTATTCCTAACGGCTTTAAAAACATGTTTTTTCACCTCACACAAACCACTACAAATATACCATATGTTTATCCACATTTCAAGATGAATAACAATTGACAACAGAACAATCTATGTTATACTTAAACTCAAGTATGAATATGAGGTGAAAATAATGATTCCAAAAATTATTCATTATTGTTGGTTTGGTAATAACCCCAAAAGCAAACTTATGGAAAAATGTATTGAAAGTTGGCATAAGTTTTGCCCTGATTACGAAATTATTGAGTGGAACGAAACCAATATAGATATCAGCGATTGCTTATATGCTCAGCAAGCTCTCGAAAACAAAAAGTGGGCATTCCTTTCCGATTATGTACGTTACAAGGTTATTTACGAACATGGCGGAATTTATCTTGATACCGATGTAGAATTAATCAAACCTTTAGAACCTCTGTTATCTCATAAAGCTTACTTTTGTTTTGAAGATGACACCATGATTAACACCGGATTAGGATTTGGTGCCCAAAAAAATCATCCTATTGTTTTTGAGATGTGTGAAGCATATCGCAGTATGAAGCTTTTTTTTGAAGATGGTAGCATAAACAGTGACATTATACCCGTTGTAACTACACGAGTTCTTTTAAAACACGGTTTAAAAACAAACAACACTCTACAGCAGTTAGATGATGTTGTAATTTTCCCTACAGAATATTTTGCTCCCAAAAATTATAATTCAATGAAAGCGAAAATAACAGATAAAACCTACAGTATTCATTGGTATGAGTCGTCGTGGCAAACAAAAAAGCAACGAAACAAGCATAAAAAGGAAATTCTGTATGATTTCATAATTCATCTTCCAAACAAGATAGTATTAACGATTTTTGGCACTGAACGCTATAATAAAATTAAACAACTAATCAAAAAAAGCTAAAAACATATATTCAAAAAGCAAAACAACAGTTGCAAAATTAATTGCAACTGTTGTTTTTGTTATATCATTTTCAGCGCCCCTGTCGGACAAGCATTAACACATTTCTGACAGGTTTCGCAGAATTCAGTTACGGATTGGTCTGCAAATTCAGGTCTGATTACAGTACAAAATCCTCTGCCAACGAGACCTATAAGACTTTTACCGACCATTTCATCGCATATACGTACACAAAGATTACAAAGAACACATTTATTCTGATCACGTTCAATATAAACAAGTTTTGTCTCTTTTTTACAGTTATGCTTTTCACCCTCAAATCGCTTTAGATGTGTGTCATACTGATTAGCATAACGGATAAGTTTGCAATCATGATAATCGTGACATCCGCACTCAAGACAGCGTCTTGCTTCATTCCGGGCTGTTTGGGCATCAAGTCCAAGGTTCACTTCATCAAAATCTTTTCTGCGCTCCTCGGGGCTTCTGTGAGGCATTTTCGCACGACTGACTTTCTGCCTGTCAGCAAGATCTTCTGCAGTAACAACACGCTCGGAAACATAAGGCTTTTTGTATCCGATAATTTCACCTTTCAGGTAAGATCCAATAACCTCTGATGCCTTCTGCGCTTCACCGATAGCTTCAATAGCAATCGATGCACCGCGATTAGTTGCATCTCCGACTGCAAAGACACCGTCAAGTGAAGTTCTGAATGTTTTTGTATCTGCAGAAATATTACCTCTTTCTGTCAGTTCAAGCAATTCAAAACCAGAAATATTGATTTTCTGACCTATAGCCATAATAATGTTGTCTATTTCAAGTGTCTCAAACTCTCCATCTACCGGCACGGGTGATCGTCGGCCACCTGCATCTGCTTCGCCGAGTTTCATAACCTGCATTTTTATCGTTTTAACCTTGCCGTCTTCACCGATAATTTCTACAGGATTGTTCAGGAATTTATAAATAACTCCCTCTTCCTCAGCTTCATCGATCTCAACTTTTTCTGCCGGCATTTCTGCTCTGGTTCTTCGGTAAATTACATATACCTCTTCTGCACCAAGTCGTACTGCTGAACGGCAGGCATCCATTGCGGTATTACCTCCGCCGATAACTGCGACTTTTTTGCCGATTTTTACGGGATTTTTCAAGGCTACACTGCGCAAGAAATCAATACCGCCATAAACTCCTTCAAGCTCTTCACCCGGAATTCGCATTGAAGTGCTCTTCCATGCACCGATTGCAACAAGTGTTGCGTCGTGTGTGTTTCTTATTTCGTCAAAAGTTATATCCGTACCAACGCGGATGTTGTTTTTCATTTCAACACCAAGTTCGGAAATTGACTCTATTTCCATATCAAGAATTTCTTTTGGCAATCTGTACTGAGGTATACCGTAGCGCAGCATACCGCCCATTTTCGGCATTGAATCGTAAACCGTTACTTTGTGACCTTTGATTGCAAGGAAGTACGCTGCGGTAAGACCTGCAGGACCACCGCCGATTATTCCGACTGATTTACCTGTAGATTCAGCGACCTCGGGCATAAATTTATCCCCTGATTTAAGATCTTCGTCTGCAGCAAAGCTTTTAAGAAAAGCAATAGAAATCGGTTCTTCTACCAATTTTCTGCGGCAAGCCGTTTCACAAGGATGCGGACATACTCTACCAATCGAAGCAGGCAGAGGAACTCTTTCCTTAACAAGTGCGACAGCTTCTTTGTATTTACCCTCTGCTATAAGCTTAACATAGCCCTGACAGTCAGTACCTGCAGGACAGTTGAGCGAGCACGGACCTTTGCAATCACCCGTGTGGTCAGACATAAGAAGTTCGAGTGCAATCTTACGAGACTGTCTTACACGGGGCGTATCTGTTCGGATCACCATACCGTCGGTTGCGACTGCAGAACAAGCACGCAGAAGTTTCGGAACTCCTTCAACCTCTACCGTACATAAACCACACGCACCGTATGGCTTGACATCTTCTATATAGCAAAGTGTCGGGATTTCAATTCCGTTTGCCTCGGCAATCTGAAGGATTGTTGTGCCTTTTTCGGCCGGTATTTCTTTACCGTTAATTGTTACCTTTATCATATCCAACAGACTCACCTCATTCCGTAATTACTGCATTAAAATTACAAACATTATAACAAGCACCGCATCTGATACACTTTGACGTATCAATTGAGTGCGGATTTTTCACAGAACCGCTGATTGCATCGACAGGACACTTCTTTGAACAAAGAGTACAACCCTTGCAATTTTCAGAAAGAATTCTGTAAGAAATCAAATTAGAACAAGCTTTAGCCGGACACTTCTTCTCACTTATATGCGCCTCATATTCGTTTCTGAAATACTTGATTGTTGTAAGCACAGGATTCGGTGCAGTCTGGCCAAGACCGCATAGTGCACCGTCTTTAACAGAATAGCAAAGTTCTTCAAGAAGTTCAATATCGCCTTCTTTACCCTCACCTTTTACAATTCTGTTAAGAATCTCAAGCATTCGTTTTGTTCCGATTCTGCAATGAACACACTTGCCGCAGGATTCCTTTGCAGTAAAATCAAGGAAAAACTGTGCCATTCCAACCATACAAGTGGACTCATCCATAACAACCATACCGCCTGAGCCCATAATAGCTCCGGTAGCGCCGAGAGCTTTATAATCAATCACCGTATCAAGCAAATCCGCAGGAATACAACCACCTGACGGTCCGCCCATCTGTACAGCTTTGAACTGAGCATCATTTTTGATACCTCCGCCGATATCAAAGATAACATCACGGAGTGTTTTACCCATAGGGATCTCAACAAGACCGCCTTTTTTAATTTTACCTGTGAGTGCAAAAACCTTAGTACCCTTACTGTTTTCAGTACCCATGGCAGAGAATGCTTCACCACCGTTGAGAATAATCCACGAAACATTTGCAAAGGTTTCTACATTATTAATATTTGACGGTTTATACCAATAACCTGACTGTGCAGGAAAAGGAGGCTTCAGACGTGGCATACCTCTTTCACCCTGAAGCGACTCAATAAGCGCTGTCTCTTCACCGCATACAAACGCACCTGCACCAGCCTTAATACGCATTTTGCAGGAAAAAGTTGTACCAAGGATGCTGTCACCGAGATATCCTTTTTCTTCTGCCTGACTGATAGCATTTCTTAGTCTTTCAATAGCAAGCGGGTATTCAGCTCTTACATATACAACAGCTTCTTTTGCTCCGATTGCGTAAGCACCGATAAGCATTCCTTCAATAAGATTGTGAGGGTCACTTTCGATAACAGCTCTATCCATAAATGCACCGGGATCGCCCTCGTCGGCGTTACAGATGAGGTATTTACAATCCCCTTGAGCCTGACGTGCAGCATTCCACTTAAACCATGTCGGAAAGCCTGCACCGCCACGGCCTGACAGACCGGAAATCTTAATTTCTTCGATTACTTCTTCAGGAGACATTTCAAGAAGCACTTTTTTAAGTGCCTTATAACCGTCATCAGCAATATATTCGTCAATTTTTTCAGGATTGATAATACCGCAGTGACGAAGAGCAATTCGCGTCTGTTTTAAAAGAAACTCCTTATCATCGTCAGTGATTTCAATATCACTGACAGCATTTTCATCACCGCTGACAAAAGCAACTATTTTTTCGGCATCCGACGGCTGAACCTTAACAAGTCTTTTTACAAGCGAATCACCGTCGTAAATATCAACAATAGGCTCAAGGAAGCACATACCGATACAACCCGTAATTGTAAGTTTGCAGGTATCCGGCACAATATTTTCGATTGCAGAATAAACTTTTGAAGCACCTGCGGCAATACCGCAACTGCCCTGACCGACAACTATCCGCATTCCTTATGCCTCCTTTGTCTTTAAATTACGCAAAATTTCTTTTGTTTTATCCGGTGTAAGACTGCCGTATGTCTCGTCATTTATCATCATAACAGGAGAAAGACTGCAGCAACCGAGACACGCAACGTTTTTTAGTGTAAAAAGTCCGTCTTCCGTAGTTTCACCGTCAACTATACCAAGTTCTTCCATAATGGCTTTTTCAATTTTCTCGGAACCGTTTACATGGCAAGCTGTGCCCTGACAAAGCATTATAAGATACTTGCCGACAGGCTGAAGTCTGAACTGTGAATAAAACGTCGCAACACCCATAACCTTTGCAGGTGAAGCACCAACCCTTTCAGCAATGTGATACAATACATCTGTCGGTAAATATCCGTAAATATCCTGCGTATGCTGTAAGATAGTGATAAGACTGCCGTCAACATCGGCATACTTATCAAGAACAGATTTAATAAGTGATAAGTCACTTTTTTCACATTTACAACAAGACATAAAAAGACCTCCTATACATACCTATGATTTTATCATAATTCACTCGGTAAAACAATATTAAAAACCATGAATATCTTGACATTCAGAGCTTTTTTTGTTAGAATGTATAAGCGTTTTGACATAATATAAAGAAAACGCAAATTAAATACGGAAGCGTATCGAAGTGGTCATAACGGGGCTGACTCGAAATCAGTTAGGGAGCAATCCCCCGCGAGTTCGAATCTCGCCGCTTCCGCCAGAATCCAAGTCTTCGGACTTGGATTTTTCATTATTAACGAAAGGTTTGCATTATGAAAAAATTAAGTAAAGCATCCGAACTGTTATGGCTTTTCGGAATTGTATTTGTAGCGTTAGGTGTTGCGATATGCAGCAAGGCGGATCTCGGTGTTTCCATGATTGCTGCGCCTGCGTTTGTTGTTCATGAGGCTATTGCAAAATCCAGCGATGTATTCAGCGTCGGTGTTACAGAATACATCATCCAAGGCCTCATGCTTGTTTTAATGTGCATAATTATCCGTCGGTTTAACTGGCGTTATCTGCTCGCATTTGCCGTTGCCGTTGTTTACGGATATACCCTCAATTTCTTCTTATGGGTTCTTGATGATATTGAATTGAGTATAGTTGCAATTCGCTGGGTAATGCTGATTGTCGGTGATATCATTACTGCGTTCGGTGTTGCGTGCTTTTTTCGTACATATATGCCGTTGCAGGTTTATGAGCTTTTCGTCGCCGAAGTGGCTGATCGTTTTAAATTAAACATAAACAAAACCAAATGGATTTTTGATTTATCACTGCTTGTGATCTCAATTTCACTTGCTGTTACTCTTTTCGGTGATATAAAAACTTTTGACTTATCAGCAATCGGTCACTCTTCTTTCCACAGTATAGGACTCGGAACACTGGTTACAACCGCTATAAATTCACCGATCATCGGATTTATGGGCAAGATGATTGACAAAATCTTTGACCCTTCTCCCCGTTTCGGTAAGTTAGAAAGCTTTTTAAAAAGAAGATAAATCCATACACACCATCCGGGAGTTTAATTGCCTATAACGGACATAATAATATAAACGAGGTGAAGTTGTGACAACATTTGATAAGATTTATGAAGTGGTATGTAACATCCCTGAAGGTAAGGTTGCAACATACGGTCAGGTAGCGATGCTTGCAGGCAATCCGCGTTGGGCAAGGATTGTGGGGTACGCATTACACGTCAATCCTGCCCCGGGTATTATCCCCTGCCACAGGGTTGTTAACCGTGAGGGCAAAACTGCGGACAGCTTTGCTTTCGGCGGCGGAGACATCCAACGTCAGATGTTGGAAAACGAGGGAATAGTTTTTGAAAATAACGGACATATTGATCTGAATAAATATATATGGAAGCCATAATTTCAATTTCTCAAAAACAGATATGTTACACCATTAAAAAAGACGGCAGAAAAATCTGCCGTCTTTAAATATTCATCTTGCCTGATCATCACCGAGAAGAAGTTTGTAGGTATTAAGAATACACTTCAAATCAATCAGACATGACTGTTTTTCAATGTATTCAACATCCCATGCTACTTTTTCTTCGGGTTTTAATTCGTATCCGCCATTAATCTGTGCCCAACCTGTAAGTCCGGGTTTGACATAAAGTCGGTAACTGAATCCGACAATATATGACTCAAATTTATCATAGAAAACCTGACGTTCAGGTCTGGGGCCTACAAAACTCATATCGCCTTTGAAAATATTCCAAAATTGTGGAATCTCATCAAGATGCGTCTTTCTTAAAAAATTGCCGAGAGGTGTAACTCGGTCATCATCTTTCTTTGCCCAAACAGCACCTTCTTTTTCGGCATCGGCAATCATTGTACGGAATTTGTAAATATCAAACTCCTTGCCATTCTTACCAAGACGTTTCTGTGAATATATAACAGGCCCCTTAGAGGAAGCTGCAACTCCGATTGCTATCAGAATTCCCGGGATAAGGAAAATCAAAATTGCAACCAAAGCCAGAACAATATCAGTCATTCGTTTGGTAAAAAGAAAAAGTTTCTTGGTGTTAATATTATCAGGCTTTTTAACAACGAACTTTTTCTCCGTACCGAAATCACGGACAGATATATGTGTTTTCACAACATCAGGCTGGTCATCCGAAATAACAATATTAAGTTTTTCCTTTACTGTTACTTCCATAAAATCCTCTTTCAACAAATTCTCATAGAATTATACCACTAATAAACACAATAATCAACTGCAAAATTATACAAATTATTGGTTAACTTCACCTTGTTTTGCCGAAAGAGAATCTCAAAATATGACATTTTAGTTATAAAGTAAGAGTATATTTCACTATTAAAATAAAGCAGGACTGCAGAAGTTTTCCAATGGCTTCCGCAGTCTTTTGTTTTTATTTTTTCACAGCAGAAAGTGTGCAGATAATACCTGTAATAAGTTTAACGGTCATTGAAATGAGCAGAATAGAATTAATTACGCTTGTTATTGTCAGAAACTTACGGTCATATTCTGCCATTTTCAAGAAAGTTTTTGCTGTCAGAAAAGAGGTTTTATTCATCAGTTACGCCTCCGTTCGATAAAAGGATTCCGTGTGCCACTGCGGGGATACTCTCACCCTGAAAAGAAGAAACAGTAGATAAAAGTGCTCCCGTTGCAACGACTAAAACTTTTTTCAGTTTACCCGAATCAAGTTCATTCAGAATTTTTGAACACATAACAGTACCGCAACACCCGCATCCGCTTGCACCTGCGTGTACATCCTGTTCTTTTAGATAATATATCATCAGGCCACAATCGTTGTGCACCTTACTAATATCAATGTTATATTCTTTTTTCATCAGCTCGTGTAAAAGCTCTGCGCCTACTTTGCCGAGGTCGCCTGTCAGAATCAGGTCATAGTCCTCGGGAACAGTATTTGTATCAGTCAAAAACTCGTATATGGTCTGCGCCGCAGCAGGTGCCATTGCTGCACCCATATTGTTGGCATCGGTCACACCTTTGTCCACAATTTTACCGAGTATTGCTTTTTCAATTACGGGATGATTTGTTTTTTCATCCGTTACCAATGCTGAGGCTGCACCCGTAACAGTCCATTGCGAAGTCGGCGTACGCTGACCTCCGTATTCAAGCGGATATCTGAATTGTTTTTCAGCAGAACAGAAATGTGATGATGTTGATGCGATCGCTCTGCTGAATACTCCGCTGTTGACTCCGATAGCTGCATTTATCATTGAAAGTACTGATGTTGAACACGCACCGTAAACTCCGCTGAACGGAATTTCATAACCGCGCAAGCCGAACGAGGCGCCGCTGCATTGGTTAAGAAGGTCACCGGCATAAATCACATCCGCCTGAGTATCAGTGATACCTGCTTTGTCGAGCAGGACGGCTATTGAGGTTTTCTGTAACATACTTTCAGCTTGTTCCCACGTGTCTTTTCCTTGCGTATCATCATCCATAACCATATCAAACAAGTGTGCAAGCGGACCTTCGCCTTCTTTTTTACCGACTACCGCTGACCACGCTGCTATTTCAGGTTTGTTTTCAAAAACGATAACATTGCGTCCCTGCCTCATAACATAACCCTCTGTACAATGTAATAAACAAGACCGAAGACTGTTGCAGCTAACGTACCGTAAGCGATAACGGGACCTGAAATTTTAAAAATGTTAGCACCCGTACCCATTATGAAACCCTCACTTTTGTATTCAAGTGCAGGTGAAACGACAGAATTTGAAAAACCCGTTATCGGTACGATTGTCCCCGCTCCTGCGTGTTTTGCAATTTTATCAAACACACCTATTCCCGTAAGGATGGCAGCGATTACAATAAGTGTAACGGAAACCATAGTCCTTGTTTCCTGCGCATCCATTCCCACGCGTTCAAAAATCATAAATAATACCTGACCGAAACAGCAGATTCCTCCGCCAACGACAAATGCCATTAGACAATTTTTCAACAACGGTGATGGCGGAGAGGCTTTTTTTACCATTTCATCATATTTTTTATCCGAAATATCCATTTAAACACCCTTTCAGTTTTTTAATTAGTATTTGCAGATTGATGAAAATTTTTATTGGAAATCAATTCATATTTTATTGATTTTTGCACTTTAAATTGATATACTGAAAACAACTTAAATAAGGGAGGCAGAAAAATGCTTTATCCAAAAAATCAAGATAAAACATTAAGCAAAGAACTTTTTAAGAATCCGACTTCGGAATACCGTTGTACACCCTTCTGGGCGTGGAACTGTGACCTGAAAAAGGATGAACTTGAAAAAGAAATCGATTTTATGAAAGAAATGGGTATGGGCGGTTTCCATATGCATACCCGTGTCGGTCAGTCAACCGAATACCTTTCAGACGAATATATGGCTAACATCAAAGCCTGTACAGAAAAAGCACGAAAAGAAGAGATGCTTTCATGGCTTTATGACGAAGATAAATGGCCGTCAGGTTTTGCAGGCGGTCTTGTAACCAAGAAGCCTGAAAACAGACAGAAATTCCTGCTCGGAACTGTTAATCCTGAAAAAGCAACCGGAGTTTTCCTCGCAAAATATGACATTAAACTCGATGTTGACGGTTTTCTTGAATCTTACCGCAGACTCGACGAAAACGAAGAAGCTGAAAACAAGGCTTGGTACGCTTATCTTGAAACACAGACATCTGATCCTTGGTATAACCTTGAAACTTATGTCGATACACTTTCAAAGTCTGCAATTGATGACTTTATAAACACAACACACGAAAGATACAAGGAAGTTGTCGGTGATGATTTCGGCGGTGTTATTCCTGCTATTTTTACGGATGAACCGCAGGTTTTCCATAAGCACTGCGTTGACATTTCACTTAACGACGAAGACGTTATGCTTCCGTTTACTTCTGACTTCAACGAAACATATAAGAACGTGTATAACGCAGATTTCTTTGACACTCTGCCTGAAATTATATGGGAGAAAAAAGACGGCAACAACCTTGCAAGATACCGCTATCACGACCATACAACAGAAAGATTTGTTGAAGCATTCTGTGATAATGTCGGCGGTTGGTGCGATAAGAACAATATCCTTCTTACCGGTCATATGATGGAAGAGCCTACACTCCGCAGTCAGACATGCGCTATCGGTGAAGCTATGCGTTCTTACCGTTCATTTGGTCTTCCCGGTGTTGATATGCTCTGCGACTTCAGAGAATTCACAACTGTCAAGCAGGCAGCAAGTGCAACTCATCAGTACGGATATCCCGGTGTTATGAGTGAACTTTACGGTGTTACAAACTGGGACTTTGACTTCCGCGGTCACAAGCTTCAGGGTGACTGGCAGGCAGCTCTCGGTGTAAGTGTGCGTGTACCGCACCTTTACTGGGTATCTATGCGCGGTGAAGCAAAGCGCGACTACCCTGCTTCTATCGGTCATCAGTCCTCCTGGTACAAAGAGTATTCCTTCATTGAAGATCACTTTGCAAGAGTCAACACAATGATGACCAGAGGAACTGCCGATATAAAAATCGGTGTAATTCATCCGATTGAATCTTATTGGTTACACTTCGGTCCGACCGATAAAACAAGTGTGTACCGCGATGAGCTTGACGAGCGTTTCCTTCAGTTAACCGATTGGATGCTCTACGGTACACTTGACTTTGATTTTGTATGCGAATCACTTCTCAAGGATCAGTTCTGCGGTGCTGATAAGACTTTTAACGTCGGCAAGATGGCTTACGACGTTATTGTTGTTCCCGGTTGCGAAACTATCCGCGGTACAACACTCAAGGCTTTACAGGAGTTTGCGGATAACGGCGGTAAAGTAATCTTTATGGGTGAAATTCCGACAATGGTTGACGCTGTTGCGTCCGACGCGCCGAAAGCACTTGCAGAAATGTGCGAAACAATCAGCTGGAGCAAAAACAAGCTCTTCAACGCTCTTGAGCCGTACCGTACCATCAGTATCCGAAACGAACACGGACAGGATTCAGATAACCTTATGTACGGTATGAGAAACGACGGTGACGGCAAAAACCTCTTTATCTGTCACGTTAAAGAAGCTTTCAGAACTGCGATTGACCAAAAAGAAACATATACAATCACACTTAAAGGCGAATACAAACCTGTTCTTATGGATTCACTTACAGGTGAAAGCTATGATTACCCTGCAACATATTATAACGGCAACACAATGATTCAGTGGGAATGTTATTCACAGTCAAGCATTCTTTTCAGACTTGAACCCGGAAAAGCAGATGCGCCCGTGGTTACAGCGGAAGAAAAGTCAGAACCCGAATATCTTGCAGATTGTATGGAAATCATTCTTGATGAGCCGAATGTATGCGTTCTTGATATGGCTGAATGGAAGATCGATGACGGTGAATGGCAGCCAAGAGAAGAAACTCTCCGTCTTTGCGTAAAAGCAAAAGAGACTCTCGGTTTTTCAACAGATACCATTCACGGCGTACAGCCGTGGGTTTTGGGTAAGGTTGAACCCAGAAACACAATTACAACAAAAATGACATTTATTTCTGACATTGAAGTTGATAACGCAATGCTCGCTCTTGAAGACTTTGAAGAGAGTGAAATTATCTTCAACGGCAATAAGATAGAAAAAGTGTCACAGGGTTATTACGTTGACTTCTCAATCACAAAGGTTAACATCGGTAAAATTAACAAGGGCGAAAACACCGTTATTGTTACAAAACCGTTCACAGTTGTGTCAAATGTTGAAAATATGTTTATCCTCGGTGATTTCGGTGTAGAGGTACTCGGCACGTCAGTTAAAATCATTGAACCGAACAAGAATATTCATTTCGGCGACATAACACGTCAGGGTCTCCCCTTCTACGGCGGTGTTATGACATACAGATTCAAAATTGACGGTGGTAAGGATACTGAGCTGTGTCTCGGTTTGTTTGCGGCACCGTGTGTCTGTGCTGAACTTGACGGCAAGCGAATTACCAACCTTTCACTTTCACCGCATTCGGTTGACCTCGGAATGCTTTCTGACGGTGAACACACACTTGACCTTGTCGTTTCTCTCAGCAGAATCAATACATTCGGCACACTTCATATGTCGGACGGCAGACGCTTGTGGTTCGGTCCTGACGGATGGTACACAGAAGATGCAGATTGGTCATATGAATATATGTTAAGAAATGCAGGTCTTTTGACTGCTCCGCGTCTTTATAAGAAATAAAAATTTAATGACCGTGTTTTGTAAATTCAAAACACGGTCATTTTTTAGATTATTATTTATAATTTTGAGAAACCGAAATTATTGATAAGAGCGTCAATCTTCTGTTTCTGTTTACAAAGCGGACACTCGTGTGAAGAAACGTTAAAGTATCCCGGAATGTGATTCGGATCAAATACAGAATTGACTGCATATCCGCCGCACTCATCTTTAGTTGCGAAGATTGAAGCTATACCCACAACGTCACCGCCGTAATATTTGATTGCTTCAATTGCAGAATTTACTGTATAACCCGTTGCAACAGAAACAGCAAGAATCAAAACGTGTTTGCCCATAATCATCGGAGCATAGTTATCTCTGAAAATAAGCTGTGATGAGCCCGTCATTTCGGGTGTAACAACATAAATGGTCTGATGAGCATTTATGTTCATAAAGTTATTCTTTGTAAGTTCATCTGCAAGGCATGTACCGATAACTTCCGTACCGTCAAGGCAGAGAATCGTATCGATAATCTGCGTGCTGTAGTTGTAGTTTCTGCAAAGCTCTTTTGCAACTGCCTGTGCTTCGGAAAGTCTTGATTTCTGCGCAGCAACATCAATGTAAAAGTTACTGTGAGAATGGTTTGAAGCAAAGTGACCCTCGAGCACACGGAGGAACAGGTTGTTACTGTTGGTTTTAATTTTAATTACATTTTTTTCAGGCATATAAAACACCCCATCTGAAGATTTAATAACATAACTGCTGTATGTTATTAGTATCTTACAACAAATGCACAATAATTACAATAGTTTTTTAAAATTTTTATTGTATTTACATAATTTTTGTTATAAATCAAGAAGCAACAAAAAGAGTGAATTGCATCTCTGCAACTCACTCTTAAAATTTATCTTATTCCGTAATTTTCAATGATATAATCCATATCCTTGTCGCCTCTGCCCGAGAGGTTGATAAGAACTGAACCGTGTTCCATTCTCTGTGCGAGTTTCATACCGTATGCTACTGCGTGTGAGCTTTCGATTGCAGGGATAATACCCTCAAGACGTGAAAGTCTGAAGAATGCATCGATTGTCTCTTCGTCATTGATTACATCGTATTTAACTCTGCCGATTTCCTGAAGGAATGCGTGTTCGGGACCTGAAGACGGATAGTCAAGACCGCTTGCAACCGAATAAACAGGTGCAGGCTCGCCGTTTTCGTCTTTGAGCATAATGCTGTTGAAGCCGTGCATAATGCCTTCTGTACCGTACTTAAGACTTGCTGCGTGATCGCCGAGCTTTTCACCTCTGCCGAGAGGCTCAATTCCATAGATATCAACAGGATCATTAAGGAAGCCTGCAAAGAGACCTGCAGCATTGCTGCCACCGCCGACACAGGCAACAATTGCATCGGGAAGATGACCTGTCATCTCAACGAACTGGTCTCTTGCTTCGATGCCGACAACGCTCTGGAAGTCACGCACCATCATCGGGAACGGATGAGGGCCGAGAACCGAGCCGATACAGTAAATTGCATCGTTGTATTCCTTGCTGTATGCTTCAAAAGCAGCGTCAACAGCCTCTTTGAGTGTTGCAAGACCGTGTGTTACTTCAATAACATTTGCACCGAGAATCTTCATTCGTGCAACATTAGGAGCCTGCTTTTTGATATCAACAGCACCCATATAAATATCACATTCCAGACCGAAATATGCAGCAGCAGTTGCAAGTGCAACACCGTGCTGACCAGCGCCCGTCTCTGCGATAACCTTCTTCTTACCCATATACTTTGCAAGAAGAGCTTCGCCCATACAGTGGTTGAGCTTATGAGCACCTGAATGATTCAGGTCTTCACGCTTTGCATAAAGCTGAACTTTTCCGCCGAGTGCATCTGAAAGTCTTTCAAGGTGAGTAACAGGAGTAGGTCTGCCCTGAAATTCCTTTCTGATTCTGCGAAGTTCGGAAATAAACTTTCTTGACTGGCAGATAGAATAATAAGCTTCCGT
Organism: Acutalibacteraceae bacterium; assembly: GCA_045648745.1. GTDB lineage: Bacteria > Bacillota > Clostridia > Oscillospirales > Acutalibacteraceae > CAG-488. The sequence continues at coordinate 19,598 of JAZROM010000093.1, forward strand.
AATCTCTGCCATAGCTGCCTTGAGCTTATCATCTACATAAACTCCGCCGTATTTGCCGAAGTAACCGTCTTTATCAGGATAATTGTTAAAGTAAGTATTGAAATCAATTCCGTTGAGATTCATAACACTTTCCTCCAAAAAATAATCTGTTCACTGTCAAAAAACAAAAACGCCCTTGACAGAATAATCCAATCTGTCAAGGACGAATAAAAACTTATCCGCGGTGCCACCTTGTTTCACGGTTTACCGTGCGCCTTAAAGGTACTGACATACCCTTGTCAACTAACGTATGACCTCACGTTGCAGAATACTTTGCCTTACAGCATTTGACTGCACCCTCCGCGGTCCATTTGACGACTTGTTTCTTACCTGTTCCCAGCTCATCAGGCTCTCTGTGAAGTCATTATCGCCTTTATCTCCGCATCAACGGTTTAATTTAATTTGGCTTATTATATCACCACAGTTTTTAACTGTCAAGTGTGTAAACGCAAAAAACTGCTGTCAGTTTCTGCCTAAATACTCACTGATACACTCAACAACGCGGTTTCTTGCCGACTCAACGTCACCCTCGAGAGTGCATCCTGCTGCTCTGGGATGGCCGCCGCCACCCATCATAGCGCAGATTTCAGAAACATCAACACCCTCGTGGCTTCGCATTGAAACCTTGAAAGTTAAGTCGGGTCTTTCACGCATTGTAACACCGACCTCAACACCTTCAATCTGCCTGGGGATTGATGCGATTGCATCAACTTCACTCTCATCCGAACCGCTTTCGCGGAACATATCCTGAGTGATTGTAATAAATGCACATCTGTCATCAAGATACATTCTCATTTTTTCGAGAGCAAGACGTTCGAGTGCGACATAAGTTCTGGTTTTTGTTTCAAACATCAATGTATTGATTCTGCTGTGTTCGGCACCTGATTCTATCATATCGGCTGCCATACGCAGAGTTCTCGGAGTGACATTTGAATAGCGGAAACAACCTGAATCTGTTGAAAGTCCCGTAAAAATGTTGTTTGCTATAGTTTTTGTAACTTCGACGTCCAACGCACGGATAACCTCAAGAACCACCTCGCACGCTGCCGCAGCAGTCGGGTCAAGAAGTGTTCTCTTTGCGTAAAGTCGGTTTGAGCCGTGATGGTCGATACACAAATCAACCTTGTCACCGAACAGTGCTTCAAACTCCTTACCAAGAAGCTTTGCGTCTGCAACGTCGACCGCAATTATATTACTGAACTTTACATCTTCTTTACACACGTTACCCATATAGCCATACTTTTCCGGCACAGGATCACCGCATCGCACAACTGCTTTTTTGCCGAGTGAAGTCAATGCTTCACACAAAGCAAAACCACAGCCGAGAGTATCTCCGTCAGGGTGAGCGTGCGTAAGAATAAGATATTCATCATTATTTTTAAGGAATTCAACCGCCGCAATCAGGTCAATAATCATTATTCCTCAGTCCTCAAGTCATCCATAATTTTTACAATGTTCATACCGTGCTCGATAGAATCGTCTGCAACAAAGAGAAGCTCGGGAGTTTTTCTTAAATGCAGACGCTTACCGACCTCACGTCGAACAAATCCCGTTGCACTCTTAAGACCTTTGACTGCCTCTTTGGCAACATCAAGTCCGTCAAGTGCGCTGATGTAAACCTTAGCGTAAGATGCATCTGAACTTACCTCAACGCGGACAACGGTAATCATTTTATCCATTACACGAGGATCTTTAAGCTCACGGATAACCGCAATTATCTCGCGCTTGATATCCTCGGATACTCTGTCAATTCTGTAACCGGCCATATATACCTCTTATCAATCTCTGTATTCTTCGATGATATATGCTTCGAAAATGTCGCCTTCCTTGATGTCGGAGAACTTGTTAAGTCCGATACCGCATTCATAGTTAGAAGCAACTTCCTTAACGTCATCTTTGAAACGACGGAGTGAAGAGATTTCATCATCAGCAAGAACAATACCGTCACGAACAACACGGATCTTTGAGCTTCTGGTGATCTTGCCGTCAAGAACGTAACAACCTGCAATCTTACCGACAGAAGAAATGCTGATAACATTTCTGACTTCACAACGGCCCTGCTCAACCTCACGGAACTTCGGAGCAAGCATACCCTTGATAGCTGCCTGGATTTCTTCGATACAGTCATAGATGATACGGTACATTCTCATTTCAACACCGTCACGCTCTGCAAGCTGAACGGCAACCGGATCCGGACGGACATTAAAGCCGACGATAATAGCGTTTGAAGCGTTTGCAAGCATAACGTCTGACTCACTCGGAGCACCTACACCGTTATGGATTACGCGAACGCGTACTTCTTCGTTTGTAAGCTTTTCAAGGCTCTGCTTAACTGCTTCTGCTGAACCCTGAACGTCTGCCTTAACGATGACGTTGAGATCCTTCATCTCGCCATCCTTAAGTGAATCGAAGAGATTGTCAAGTGTAACCTTCTGCATTGACTTGAACTGCTCTTCCTTAGCCTCGCTCTTTCTCTGTTCAACAAGCTCACGTGCAAGACGCTCGTCACTTACTGCGTCGAAAATATCGCCTGCCTGCGGAACTTCTGCAAGACCTGTAATCTCAACGGGAACAGACGGACCTGCAACCTTAACCTTTCTGCCCTTGTCATCAGTCATAACACGCACACGGCCGACTGCAGTACCTGCAACGATGATATCACCTGAATTAAGTGTACCCTTCTGAACAAGGAGTGTTGCAACGGGACCGCGACCCTTATCGAGACGAGCCTCAATTACGATACCCTTTGCAGCTCTGTTCGGATTAGCCTTGAGTTCCTGCATTTCAGCAACAAGAAGAATGTTTTCAAGAAGTGAATCAATACCCATATGAGTTTTTGCAGAAACAGGAACGCAGATAACGTCACCGCCCCACTCTTCGGGAACAAGGCTGTGCTCTGTGAGCTGCTGCATAATTCTGTCAGGGTTAACATCCTGCTTATCCATCTTATTGATAGCAACAATAATCTGAATGCCTGCAGCCTTTGCGTGGTTGATTGCTTCGATTGTCTGCGGCATAATACCGTCATCGGCAGCAACAACAAGAACTGCGATATCTGTAGCCTGAGCACCTCTTGCACGCATTGATGTAAATGCTGCGTGACCCGGTGTGTCAAGGAATGTAATTTTCTGACCGTTGAGGTCAACTCTGTAAGCACCGATGTGCTGAGTGATACCACCTGCTTCTGTTGTTGTAACAGAAGTGTTTCTGATAGCGTCAAGAAGAGATGTTTTACCGTGGTCAACGTGACCCATAACGCATACAACGGGGTCACGGAGAATGAGGTCGTTATCATCATCTTCACTGTCATCGATGATTCTGTCTTCGATTGTAACAACAACCTCTCTTTCGCATTTTGCTCCAAGTTCTGTTGCTACAATTTCAGCTGTATCGTAGTCAATAACTTCATTTACACTTGCCATCTGGCCAAGCATAAAGAGCTTTTTGATAACTTCTGCTGCTGTCATATGAAGAAGTTCTGCAAGAGCACCGACTGTAATTTCCTCAGGAACCTGAATTTTAAGCTGAGGCTTCTTTGCACGCTCAGCAGCAATTCTCTTAAGTCTCTCCTGCTCTGTCTCTCTGCGTGATGAACGCATACCCTGCTTTCTGTACTGCTGAGACTTCTGCTTAAGCTTCTGCTTGTTCACTGTCTTATCGTTCTGAACACCGCGGTTTGCGGGAGCAATATTCTCATAACGCTCGTTGTACTTTTCAAGGTCAACGTTGTTAGCTCTTGTGTCAATTGTTCTTGCCTCACCCTTTGTTCTGCTCTGCGGCTTTGCATTGGGATCTTTTTCCTTTTTCTTAGGCATATTCTGAACCTGAGGCTTTTCGGGAGTTTTTTCCTTCTTTGCGGGTTCAGCCTTGTTTTCTTTATCCTTTGCCTTTTCGGCAGGTGCTTCAGATTTCTTAACCTCTGACTTTGCTTCTGCCTTCGGCTCTTCTTTCTTTTCTTCCTTTTTGGGCTCATTTGCTGTTGCAAAATAAGCATCAAAGCTTTCGACGCTGTTTTCTGTAGTATAAACTTCGAAAATCACGTCAAGCTCATTTTCCTCAAGTGCAGTCATAGACTTCTTCTGACCATCAAAGTGCTTTCCGAGAAGTTCAAGAACACTCTTACTGGATACGTCAAAGTCTTTTGCTACCTCATGAACTCGGTATTTATTTATCATAAACCTCGCTCCTTTCCGGATTTGTTATCGTTGAATTTGTTGATTAGTGTTTTAGCAAAGCCTTCGTCATCGACCGTAAAAACTGCCGCCTTGAAATTAGTGGCACATTTGATATCCATCATTGAATATGTGACATCAAAAGTTTTTACGCCTGCTTTTTCACTGAGTGAGGATATTTCCTCCTTCAGACGGTCTGAGGCATCGGAACAGATAACACACAGATGTGCCGTTCCTGCGTTGAGTGCCGATTTACAGGCATCGTGACCAAGACTTAATTTCCCTGCCTTTCTGCAAAGGCCGAGAAGACTGAGTGCTGAATCATTCATGATTTTTCAGCTCCTCTTCCATTTTATCGTAAACCTCATCGGGTATCTGCATCTGAAAAGATCTTTCAATACGCTTTGCCTTACGTGCAATTTTGAGACAATCTGCATTCGGACAGATATATGCGCCTCTGCCGTTGACACGCCCCGTAAGGTCAATAAGAACCTTATCTTCGGGAGTTTTTACAACGCGTACAAGCTCTTTTTTAGGCTTCATTTCGCCACAACCGGTGCATTTGCGAAGAGGTATTTTTTTCTTCTGCATTTCTGCACCTCCTATTAAAGGATAATAGAAGTTTCAATCTTGCCGCTTTCGGGCTTAATGTCAATTTTCCAGCCTGTGAGTCTTGCTGCAAGACGTGCGTTCTGTCCCTTGTTACCGATAGCAAGTGAAAGCTGAAGATCAGGAACAACTACACGACAAGCCTTTTCACCGCTTTCATCAACCGTAACAGAAACAACATCTGCCGGAGCAAGTGCTGCTGCAACAAACTCTGCAGGATTCTCACTGTACTTGACAATATCAATCTTCTCACCGTAGAGCATATCAACAATCTTGCCGACACGTGCACCGCGGGGACCGATACAAGCACCTACTGCATCAACATTCTCATCTGCACTGTAAACTGCAATCTTTGTTCTTGAGCCTGCTTCACGGGAAACTGACTTGATTTCAACTGTTCCGTCATAAATCTCAGGAACTTCTGATTCAAACAAACGCTTAACAAGACCCGGATGTGTTCTTGAAATAGTCGCTCTCGGACCGCGTCTTCCCATATCCTTTGCTTCTGAAACACTTGCGATATAAACCTTGATAAGTGCTCCGGGAACAAGTGTCTCACCGGGAATCTGTTCACTTCTGAAGAGTGTTTCCTGTGCCTTGCCGATTTCAACAACTGCGTCACCTGTTTCAGGATCAACTCTTGAAACCTTAGCTGTAACGATTTCCTGATTATGACTCTGGAATTCTTCACGGAGTTTACCGTGTTCAGCCTCTCTGATACCCTGACGGATAACGTGCTTACCCTTGTCTGCAGCAATACGGCTTACTTCCTTAGTCTCAAGTTCAATTTCAATAATGTCACCTACAAGTGCAGTAGCCTTATGCTTCTGTGCCTGCTCAAGTGTCATATCTTCGTCGGGATCAACAATTTCTGAAACAACATTCTTTCTTACAAATACACGCATTGTCTCTTCAACGGGATCAAGTTCGCAGAAAACGATATCTTTATTGTTATAGTCACGCTTTACTGCTGTTACGAGTGCCTTCTGAATGCCCTCGCAGAGTGTTTCCATCGGGATTCCTTTTTCTTTTTCAAGCATTTTAAGTGCCATGAAAAGTTCCTTGTTTACCATTATTATACTCCTCCGAAATCATCAAGTTTTACATAAGATGCTTCTTTTTTATTAATCACGAGCTTTGTACCTTCTTGTGTCATAAGCTCAAAACTTCCGTTATCATAACTTTCAAGTGTACCCTTGAATTCTCTTTGTCCGTCAACGGGACGGATAAGTTTTACCATAATTTTCTCACCGAGACATTTTTCGAAATGCGCATCGCGCTTGAGATCACGCTCAAGACCGGGTGAAGAAACTTCAAGACAATAACTCTGTTCAATCGGGTCAGCCTCGTCAAGCGGTTTGTCAACCGCATGGCTCATATTAACACAGTCGTCAATGGAAACTCCGTCTTCTTTATCAATAAAGATTCGCAAGAACCAGTCTGCACCCTCTTTTTCAAAGCGGACATCCCAGATTTCAAGACCGAGAGACTGGGCAATGGGTTCAGCGATTTCCCACACAGTTTTAACTGTTGAACCGCCCTTTCCTTTTGAAGCCATAGTATACCTCCTTAATTATTCCGTAACAACACAAAAGAGCGGGTTGCCCCACTCCTTTGTCAATACATTCTAAAGTTTACGTTGATATGATATCATATTATTTATAAAATATCAAGTGTTTTTTGAAATTAAAGTTTGTTCATCTTGTTAAGAATAAGAGCTGAAGCAACCGCAACAACAATTGTGATGAACATAAGAGTGCCTGCGCCCATTGTTGGATCTATGAAGTAAAGGAAAAGAACGCCTGCAATAAGAGGTGCTACCATAATCTTCCAATGCTTAAGGATATAACCTGCAGCAAGAGCACCGAAGAGTGCCGGAAGAACGTAATCAAAAGCAGGTGCAAGCGTACCTTCCGTAAGAAGTCCGAGATAAGGACCGAAAGCAAGAACGCCGACTGCAATAATTACGGTTGTAACAATTGAAGAAATTGCAATCGCAATAGTAGTGATAACTTCGCCTTCTTCTGTGTTTGCGCGAACTTTTGCCTGCTGCATAGCCTTAAGACCGCAGGGAAGCTTAAGGTTAGAAATGTTACCTGTAACGAAGCTGAGGTATGCACCGCCGGGTCCGAGAAGAGGAACATAAGTAATAACCTCAACAATTGCTGTTACCCAGTAAAGACCCATAAGCTTCGGCATAATTTTAAGGAGAGATTCTCCTTCAGGCCATACATTGTAATAGAGGCAAATTGAAACCGGTATACAAAGAAGAGCAAGTAATGCTCCGATATTCCAGAGGATACCCCATCTGTGAACTCTGTCAAAATAATCTTTCTGCATTTTCATTTCCTCCTTTTAACCCTTAAAATATTCAGTTCCGACTTCGAACCAACCATGTGAAACAAGGTTTTCGGGAAGAACATTTGTGAACAATACAGCCATACCCATAGCCGCAAACATTGCAATAGGCATTGCAAACGGCTCAAGCTTTGTGAGGTTGAACTTCTTGCAAACTATATCAAGAATCAACATAAACACAACTGCACAGATAAGAACAAGAATTGACATAAATCCTGCTGAACCGCTGATCATCTTAACCTGTTCAATCTTACCTGCAGCATCTTCAACTGCTGTTGTCTGAGTTGTAACACTGTAAATCTCTCGTGAAACAAAAGCCATAACGATACCGATAAATGCAGCAGCAGAAATAGCATCTCCGAATTTCTTTGACTTTTCACTCTTGTTTACAGTAGCACCAACCTTCTTCTGAAGCTTCTTACAGAAGAAAGGAAGAAGAAGAAGCGGCGCGATACTGCCGAGTGTCATAGCCCAGGAAATTGTAGCAAACTTCTGCGGGTCAGTTACTGTGTTTCTTAATGAATCGCCCCAGAAATCAAGTGCAGACTGCGCTGCAGTTGTTTCATAAGCAAGGTTACCGATAACGGTAAGTCTGATCCACGGAAGAACAATACCCAACGCATTTGCAAGAACAATAACAGTTGCAAGAATTGAGATTGCAGGTGCAACGGTAAACATTGCGCTTGAAATCATGGTTGTTCTGAGAGTGTCTTTTGCGATACCGAGTTCACGGGCTCTCTTCAATGATTTTACAAGGAAAAATACGGACTGTGCAAGTACAAAAGCAACAACGCCTAATGCAATTGCATACATAAATCCACTTTCTTTAAAATCGGTCATTTTTTATCCCCCAATCACGTTTTACACGTTTTTTAGAATGAAGTAATGATAACACAACAACATCTCAGCGTCAAGTATTCTTTTATTTTAGTATAAGACAAACTCAGAACCATGCCTGATATCAAGTTGTTAATAGTTTGTTCATAATTTCGCAATATTTAAACTAATTTAATGTGCTATACATTCCTTGGAGATAAACATCTCTATTTTCATTTTTATTTTCTCTTTCCCTTGAACGGTCTGATGCTGCACACATCGGACCGTTCCCCCTTTTAGGGACTAATATCGATAAACCTTCAAAACCTTTTACCGTTGTCTGTCGGCAACGGTATTTTGTTTTTTTATTATAAAAAGTATCGTCAAAATATTGACAAAGTTCGCATTATAGAATAGAATAAACTTTGTTAAAAAATTAAACAAGTCGGAGGATTAACTGGTTTTATGAACTACACAATCGCACAAAAAATCATTAAAAATCATCTGCTTTCAGGCGATATGACTGTCGGCAGTGAAATCGGTCTCAGAATTGACCAGACACTCACCCAGGACGCTACAGGTACAATGGCTTACCTTGAGTTTGAGGCTATGGGTATTGACCGAGTCAAGACTGAACTTTCGGTTGCATATATTGACCACAACACATTACAGACAGGTTTTGAAAATGCTGACGACCACCGTTTTATCCAGAGCGTGGCAAAGAAAAGAGGTCTTCGTTTCTCACGTCCCGGCAACGGTATCTGCCATCAGGTACATCTTGAGCGTTTCGGTCCTCCCGGAAAGACACTCATCGGTTCAGACTCACACACTCCCACAGGCGGCGGTATCGGTATGCTTGCTATGGGTGCAGGCGGTCTTGACGTTGCGGTTGCAATGGGCGGCGGAACGTACTATATCACAATGCCAAAAACTATTAAAATAGAGCTGCGAGGTACTCTTCGTG
>JAZROM010000094.1:0-14928 GCA_045648745.1 Acutalibacteraceae bacterium
AAGAGCGAGATTGGTACCTGCATAGATTTCCTCAGCGGTCAGCTTGTCTTCAATCGGGAACACCTTATTGAAGAGCCATTCATTAAGCGGAAGGTCACTGCCGACACCGCGAAGAAGCACCATCGGGCAATGGTTGTGGCAGTTATAAAAACCGGACATAAGCATTCTGCCCGTCATATCTTTTATCTCGTCAAATTCTCCGCACGGCTCATCCTTACCGATGTAAGAAATCTTATCACCGTCAACACAGAGAAAAGCGTTTTTAAGTACGTTGTAAATTCCGTTTTCCAAAAGCAGAATATCAGCATTTTTAAATAAAGTTTTCATACTACACCTCTCAGATACATAATATATTCATTTTATCACGAAAGTCAAAGTAAATCAACAAAAAAGAAAGGGTAGTAATGTTTTTGAAAACATAGATTTCTATATAAATAATACATTGATGGAAAAGAGCTCGGTTTCAATCCGAGCTCTTTTAGGACATACTCTTTTAGGACATAAATATAATGTATGTATACTACTTTAAAATTATTACGTAATCCGGTTTGATAGAACAGACATATTCCTCAATATCAATTTTTTCTCCTGATGGGTAAGAGCCATCTCTGTCATCTATGACGTGAAGTTCTTTCGCATGAATAGCCAGGAAAGGAGTGACTACACAACCGAAAGAGTGACGAATAACAACAATTTTTGCACCGTTCGGGTTGTTGCAGTTTGTTATTTTTTGCAGTCTGAAATCTCCACCGCTATAAGATATATATGTATTGGTACCGTAATAATCTTTTACGAGATGTTCTTTGTGTATCATTGTTTCTTCAAAATCACCTGTTCGTACAATGCTTGTTGCCGGAATTTCTTCGATAAAGCTTATTGGAAAAACAGGTGTGATTAAATCAAAATTATCTACAAAAAAGTCAGAAAAGAAAGTACCGGTTTGCTTTCCGTATGACCCTAAAAACCAATTGTCAAAGGTTTTGATATTATAATTTTGCTGATCAATGTAATCGGGATTGTATTCAAAATCATACAAGTCATTCAATTTTTGACATATACTACCCGTTAAATAAAATCCTGCCAAAGGGGTCCAATGGTGATCAGTTTTAAAAAATATATCTGACCCGTTCATATTAGTTTTATCAAACACTTTCATCGAATCCAAAATCGGGACTGCATTAAGTGAAAGTTCAGTAAGTAAGCGATGTTGATTAAGCGTATTATATTCAATGATGTTAGAGGGGAAAACTTCATAAGCATTTTTAGGTGCTACTGAACAGTATAAAAACTTTGCATTGTTGTTGGTTGCAATGTCTTTTGTTTTAACGATATCAGAGACCATTTTCTGAAGTTCTTCATCAGAATAAGGTTCAGCATCTATATATCCTAAAAGTCTGCCTGACTTCGCTTTTACTATTGTTGTTTCATCTTTTTCGACCACTTTGGTGCCGAGTAGATTATCTTTCAGTGAGTTCAGATCTAAGAGTTGATTATGATAAAGCAATGTTTTTGATAGACCATCTATTTGTGTAATAAAATCCGGAATTGTCTTTGAATTTGCTGTAACAATACCTAAACATAAACTTTTTACGGAAGATACAACAGTTTCGATAAAAAGGCCGGAAAAGTATCCTGTGGCAATAAACAGAGCAACCATTATAAATAAAACAATATTTTTATTTAATTTTTTCATATTACTCTCCTTAGAAATTAAAGTAAATAAACGGATTGTATGAACTGCCTACAATATTTGCCACTGAAAGTATAAATAATAAAAATAAGCTGATTGCTTTTATATAGCCAAATGAATTAAAATGATTTAATTTATTACCAATTTCTCTAAACAACGGAGTAGATAACAAGCATCCTATCAATAATAAAATCCAGTTTTGTGATAACCAACCGGTGAATAAACCGTCGCAAAAAGCATTTGAATTCAGACCGAACATTGATTTTATATATATGTATGCATTTTCAATGGATGAAGAGCGGAAAAGAACCCAACCCAACAACACAAACAACATAGTATAACACCATTTAACGATGTTCAGACCTCTGTTCTGCCATTTGTGGAACTGTATGATTTTTTCAATCGAAATCAGTACAAAATACATCAAGCCCCAAACAACAAAGGTATAATTTGCACCATGCCATAATCCGGTAAGAGCCCATACAACGAAAAGATTAAATATGTTTCTGATTTTGCTTGTTCGGTTTCCGCCTAAGGGAAAATATACATAGTCTCTGAACCATGTTCCCAAAGAAATGTGCCAGCGTCTCCAGAATTCGGATATCGAAGTAGAAATATACGGATAATTGAAGTTTTCAAGGAAATGAAAGCCGAACATTCTTCCAAGGCCGATCGCCATATCGCTGTATCCACTGAAGTCGAAAAAGATTTGCAAAGCATATGCAATTGCGCCCAACCAGCTGAATAACACTGAAATTGGATTTTTATTTTCAACTGCAGTAAAAACCTGATCTGCAAGAAATCCGAATCCGTTTGAAAGCAAGACTTTTTTTGCAAGGCCCATAACAAATCTGGCAAAACCATCAAAGAAATCATTTAATGTTTCTTTTCGGTTTTTAATCTCATCTGCTACTGTTTCGTATCTTACAATAGGTCCGGCAATTAATTGAGGGAAAAAGGAAATATATAAACCCACATAAAGAAGATTTGTTTGTACTTCACCTTTTTGGCGGTATACATCTATTACATAAGACATTGCCTGAAACGTGAAAAAGGAAATACCGATAGGGAGTGCGATATCGGGTATTTGCAGATTTGCTGAGAATAAGTTGTTTATTATATTTCCGGTAAATGAAAGATATTTAAAAATAAACAGAAGTCCTAAATTACAAACAACATTAACTGCAACTGCGCCTTTGCAAAAACGAGTTTTCTTTTGGTTTTTACTGATAATTAGACCGAACAGCCAGTTAACAATAATAGAAGCACTCATAACAAGAACAAATTTCGGTTCGCCCCACGCGTAGAAAAAGAGGCTTGCAAACAGCAAAAAGATGTTCTGTAACATTCTGTTTTTTTTGAAAACAATAAAGTAGAAAAACAAAACAACCGGCAAAAACAAATATAGAAAAGTTACACTTGAAAACAGCATAATTTTGCTCCTATGATACAAAGCTTTATAATAATCCTAATAATTGTACAATAAAACTATAACAAAATCAACCGCACATATATTAATATCCTTTTGCAGAAAAAAATTGCTGGTTTTTCAAAATAACCAGCAATTTAATTTTTTACCATTCAAAATCGGAAAGCTCAACTGCTGTATGTGCTCTGCCGTCAGCGGCTTTTACGGTGATGAAGGAATATTTGACATTTGTCATTTCTACTGTCCAGTCATAAGAAGCAGTAAGTGAAACGAGCTTTCCTTCACTGTCAACAACAGCAACAATCTTTACGTTTGTGTTTTTAGCTTTTATTGAATCAACCTTGACTTTTTCAGCCGTAACACTTGCGTAAATACTTCCGCTACTGAGATAATCGTAATCCGGGTCAGCAATGTTTCCTGTTACAAGACCTGATTTCGCAATAGGTGAATTGTCTGTTTTTTCTTTGCTTGTTGCTACACTTTCACCGTTGTTAAGATTGAGTGAGATTGTAACAAAACCTGAATCTGATATTGTAGCTGTTGCGCTCTGTACATCAGCGGAAGAAAGAGAAGCGGTTGAAAAGAATTTCGAGCTTCCTTTTTTATTGTTGTAATCCTTTGTGCCTTCACCAAGGAACTCCTTAACAACATCCTCAGCCATACTCATAAGAGCGCCGCCGTTCATTTCAAGCACAGTTGTTGTTCTCTGCTTTTTGTAGCCTGCTTTTTCGTTCACAACCGTATTGACTGCATTGTTATAAAACGCAACAATTTCTTCTTTTGAAGAAGGAACTACAGGCTGTTCATTCTCACCGGGGTTCTCATTTTCACCCGGATTCTCGTTCTCACCGGGGTTTTCGTTCTCACCCGGATTCTCGTTCTCACCCGGATTTTCGTTCTCACCCGGATTTTCCTCGGGCATCTCAACCTTTTGATCAAGACCTACTGCAATACGAAGCATTGCGAGTGCATCTGTTGTGTTTACGATGCCGTCTTCGTTCATGTCTGCGACCTTTACATCAATTTCGTCATCGAGCTTAACTGCATATCTGAGAACTGCAAGCGCGTCAGTTGAGTTTACATTACCGTCTGCGTTAAGGTCGCCTTTGTATGCCGCAAAAGAGCAGGTGATAAGGCTGAGTGTCATTACAACTGCAAGGACAGCGGATGTAATGCTTTTAAAAGACATTTTCATTTTTAAACTCCTTAAAATAAACTTTTGAAATAATATTTTCTATCCCTGGGTCTTTCATTTATCATACTGATAAGTCCAAGGTAAAAATCGTGTGTTTCCTGTTGGTCGGCACTCAGTCCGATAACCGTACCGTGATGACCGCGTTTAACGGGCATCACATTCCACTTGCCTGCAACAATGTTTTCTACATCGTAATCCTGCCACTCATCACCTGTGGGGTGCTGTGCAGACACAACATTGACAAGTCCGTCATTTTCAAGCCACGTGCTGTCGATCGGGAAATCAGTTACGGTGTTCTGTGAATATCTTCCCATAAGTGTAGCTGTGGGGATAAGTATTGCAAGTGTACTGCTGAGGTCTGGGACATGATTGCCTGTCAGCGAGCTGACGTTTGTTGTTGAATAAGTATACGAGAAATAATAAACCTTGTCAACAAGTTTTATCTGTTTGCTTACCTCTGCCGCACCGTCGGGTGAAAGGTCATAAGCTGCATTATCTGTACCCTGACTGAAGACTGTGTTGATGAGTGTATTGGCATCCGTAGTTGAGGAATCAACACCGAAATGCTCAAGTCGGAAATCGTAAAAATCACCGACAGCGTTGTTCTCCGTCAGGCTTCCGCCAAGCTTGATAATGTCCATTGCGAGGTCAACAATCTTGTACTGATCAATAACGTAGAAAAGGGTTGAGCCGTTGTGAGGTGCGCAGAGTGTTGTAACGCTGTTTATGTAGTCACCCTTACCGCCCTTGAAAAGCTCAGATACATTTTCACCGCTTGCCTCAACCTCTGCTTCGCTTCCGTATTCAAGCAATGATGCGAGCATCCTTACCGTTGCACCGCCGAAGCTGTGGCCGACAAGATTAGCCTTGATTCGCTGTCCGCCTTCTGTTTCTGTACCCCAACCGGGTGCAAGCTGTGTTGTGTATTCTCTGCCGTAACGCTCGTGTCCGTGAGCCTTTGAATGTGCCTCACCGTAGTCAACCGTTGTACCTGCAAGCTGAGCATAAAGCTCACACGCTCTGTCCCATGTACTGGAGAAGGGGCCCACACTTGCCTCATATGCAGTGTAGCCCTCACTTGCAAGGAAGGTTACAAGACTGCCTGTGGTACTGCCCCAGTAGGGACTTACTTCATTAATCTGAGCTTCAGCACCCCAGCCGCCGAGGCCGTGAACAAGAATGTACGGATACTCAACAGGATCCTCAAGAAGAGACTCGAATGCCTTTTTATAAAGACCCGTCGGAATGGGGATGATAGCTGCAATCAACAGACACGCGGCAACAACAAAAGCGATAACCTTTTTTGTGTTACTTTTTTTGTTTGCTGTGCTCTGTACAGGTTGAGCAGGAGGAACTTCCACGTGTTCAACAACTGTCTGAGTTACGGGTGCAGTCACTTCTTTGTCAGAAATAAATTCTTCCGTGTCTCTCAAAAGGAAATCTGTTGAAACACCGAAAAGCTCAGCTATTGCAAGAACTTTATCTGAGTCAGGGAGAGCCTTACCTGATTCCCATTTGGAAACGGACTGTCTTGAAATATCAAGCTTTTCAGCAAGCTCGTCCTGTGATAAATTGAAGTCACGTCTTAAAATACTTATTTTTTCACCGATTGTCATAATAAAAACACCTCTCTTTAATATGACACAATTATAATGTATATCTGATTGTTAATCTATCAACCTGAGTTGATAAATGCATCTTTTTTTGAAAAAATTATATGTAAACTCAAGTTTACATCAGAATTTTCCTATGATTTTTCTGACATATCCCGCAAATTTGTCTGCGATTTTTGCTGCCGCGATACCGACTTCTTCATCAGAAAGCTTACAGTCAAGCACACCTGCCGCCATATTTGTCATAACTGAAAGTGCGAGCAACGGCATTGAACAGTGTGCGGCAGTAAGAGCCTCTGTTACAGTGGACATACCGACGGCATCTGCACCGAGTATTCTTGCAGCACGGATTTCCGCAGGAGTTTCGAACTGAGGGCCTGTGAAAAACATATACACACCTTCGTGCACTGTAAGACCGCAACCGTCAGCACATTCAAGTGCGATTTCGCGCAACGATTTTGTATACATATCCGTAACGTCAAAAAATCTCGGGCCGAATTCCTCCACGTTCTTTCCGCACAGGGGACTTGAGCCTGTCAGCTTAAGGTGGTCTTTGACAATCATAATGTCACCGACATTGTAGCTTGTGTTAACTGCACCTGCGGCATTTGTGAGGATTGTTTTCTTGACACCGATGAGCTTGAAAAGACGGATAGGGATAACGAGCTGTTCAAAGTCATAGCCCTCATAAAAATGGAATCTGCCTTTCATACAGACAACCTTTTTACCCTCAAGGTCACCGAAGATGAGCTTGCCTGCGTGTGATTGCACAGTGGAAACAAGGAAGTTCGGAATATCCTTGTAGTCGATAACAATCGGATTTTCTATATTTTCAGCAAAGTCACCCAGACCTGAGCCGAGAATAATTCCGACCTCAGGCTCATAGGGGACAATGGATTTTACATAATCTGCACTTGCTTTAAAGTATTCAAAATTGTAGTCCATCCAAATCACCTCATTCAAAATAATTCTATCATAAATAATATACTAAATCAACAAAATGTTAAAATAAAAACAAACCCACAGATTTTTGTAAATCATTTCCTGAAATTCACTGTTGACAAGACGAACAAATGTTCGTATAATAAGAGCAAGATTTCTGTGGTGGTGAAAAGATGGAAAGGGTAATTCTGCATTCAGACCTCAATGCCTGTTATGCCTCAATTGAATGTATGCTCAATCCCGAGCTGCGCGGCAAACCCGTTGCTGTGGCAGGCAGTCTCGAGGATCGTCACGGAATTATTCTTGCCAAGTCGCAGGAAGCGAAGGTCTGCGGTGTCAAAACAGGTGAGGCAATCTGGGAAGCAAAGCTCAAGTGCCATGACCTTATTACCGTGCAACCGCACTATGACGACTATATAAAATATTCCAATCTGGTCAGAGATATTTACCGCCGTTACACCGACCTGATTGAACCCTTCGGTCTTGACGAAGCGTGGCTTGATGTCACAGGAAGTCAACGTCTTTTCGGCTCAGGTGAGGATATAGCAAACGACATAAGAAGAACCGTCAGATACGAGCTCGGTCTGACGGTTTCTGTCGGAGTTTCTTTTAACAAGGTTTTTGCAAAGCTCGGCAGTGACCTGAAAAAGCCCGATGCCGTAACGTTGATTACACGCGATAATTTCAAAGGAAAAATCTGGCATCTGCCTGCATACGAGATGATAGGAATAGGCAGGGCAACCTATAAAAAGCTCGAAAGCTTCGGTGTGTATACAATAGGTGACCTCGCGAAATGCAAACAGGAATGGGTAACACGGCAGTTCGGTAAATGCGGAACAGAGCTTTGGCTGTTTGCCAACGGACTTGATTCCTCGCGCGTCAAACCCGACGGCTACAGGACTCCGATCAAAAGTATAGGCCACGGAATAACCTGTTCTGCAGATCTGGTTGATGCTACCGAAGTGTGGCGCGTGTTTCTTTCTTTGAGTCAGGATGTCAACCGCCGTCTGAAGCACTACAGCCTTAAAGCGTCAGGAATACAGATAACAGTCAAGGATTGCAATCTTTTCAGCCGTCAGTTTCAGAAGAAACTTCCTATTCCGACACAGAGCGCAACTGAGCTTGCACGTGCGGCAATTGACCTTTTTTCAGCCAATTACGGTTGGAATTACGATGTCCGTGCAGTAACGGTAAGGGCAATCGACCTGATTGATGCAGATACTCCTGCACAGCTTGATTTTTTCTCTGATATGAAAAAACACGAAAAAATGCAGAAAATAGATGATACTGTGCTTGAACTTCGCCGCCGTTTTGGTAAGGACGCAATATTCAATGCCTGCCTTATGCAGGAAGAAAAAATTCCGCACGGCAATCCCGAGGAATCGGTAATGCCAATGCGGATGTTCAGATAATTTTAAAAGAGATGATATAAATGAGAAAAGTTTATGTAGATGTAACCCTGAAACAGGATAAACACGGTAACATTATTCCGCTGTCCGTCACTTGGGAGGACGGCAGACGGTATGAGATTGACCGTGTACTCGATGTGCGTCGCGCTGCCGCAACCAAGGTCGGTGGCACGGGTATACGCTTCACTGTGAGAATTCTCGGCAGAGTTACCTACCTGTTCCGGGACGGTGAACGCTGGTTTGTGGAAGCGAAGTAGGCTCTATAACAGGCAATGTTTAGAAATGATGTGGATTGAAAATTCTATATTTTATTGATTTTTCTGCAAATGGGTGCACAGATTTTGTTAACAACAAAGGCAACCAAAAGATTGAAAATGAAAGCTACCCCGAAAAAGTAATAGGGCTGAGATATATCGAAAAATTTGTTAGCAAACCAAATACCCAATCCATGGACTAAATAAAACTCATAAGAAATCTTGCCGAGAAAATCCAATAATTTATTGCCGATGTGTATTTTGGTAAATAACAGATAAACAATGACTGCGAAAAATACGCCGCTGAAAGCATCGGCTGTTTTGTCTAAAAGCATCTTGTAATCATACATTGAAGCTATATATTTAAGCACTACAAATATTGCTGTACCCGCAAGAAGTAAAAGCATCCACAGAATATACTGCTTGTTTTTTAATTTTATAAAATACTCCTCGTTTTTGCTTATCAATAAACCTACGGGGAAAGCGAAATACGTAACCCATAGATTTGGAACGAATAACGAAAAGACTGCCAGAATTATAAAGAAAACTAAAATATAATTATTGACGGGCAGTTTTTTGACAATAAATAAAACGCAATACAAAAAAACAATTGTTGAAACAAACCAGGAGAAAGAAATAATTTCATACAGATTAAGAGTTGACAGTAATATGTTTTTTAAGTTGATATCACTGCCGATATTGATACCCATACAGCGATGAAGCACGAGATACAATATATCTATTACCCAGAATGGGATAAAAAGTTTAAGAACGCGTATCGCAAGATCTTTCAAGGTCTGTTTCTGCATTTTCGGACTTTTACTCAATCCGTATGCAGATAAGAAGAAAAATACAGATACTATAAATGATCCGCAGTGTGATATAAAATACAGGATAGGATCTAAATCTGTAAACCAGCCGGAAAAATGGTGGAAGAAAATAGTTACGCACAAAAGACCTTTGAGAGCACCGGACTCGTCAATGCTCAATCCTGCAGGTTCTTTTTTCAGCTTTATACCGGGTAAAATCAATATACACAAAATCAGTATCAACAATAAAGAAAACATAAAAAATCACCAACTTTTGCAAATAATCTGTAAAAGCATTTTAATTTCAAAGCTCCCTTGCCATCACAACTCCGCCGAAAGCGGATGCTATCTGTCTGAAACCTGCGCGCTTATAAAAGCGCTGCGCCCCCTCATTATTCTTGTCAACAATAAGCATAACTCCGGGAATTTTCATTTCTCTGAGCTTGTTGAGCAATGTATCCATCAATTGTGAGCCGTAGCCCTTGCCCTGATAATCGTCGAGCAGATCAATGTGAAGATGAGCAGGGTATTTGTTTTTGAACGGCAGATAACCTAAAGGAAGAAAATAAGCTGTGATACTTTGCATCTTATCAATTTTCCAAAGCTGCTTTACTTCATTTTTACGGTATTCTTTTACGTATCTCGAATAATCTGGCGCACAAAGGATATATCCGACTGCCTTGCCTGCATCGTCAAGCACAAAAGATGTTTTCTGCTCGGCACGTGCGTAGTAGGTCGAGTAGGTGAGGGCAATTTTTTTGCCGACCTCTTCTATTGCTCTTGAGTCGGGACCTGCAGTCATACGGCAGACATATTCGATGTTCAGGATGTCTTTATCCTCTGCGGGTCTTATAAAAGGCATATCATTCAACTCCTCTGTAAAATAGTCCGCGTGTAAATTCACCCTTTGCCTTGCCTGAACGGATGTATGATGAAATAACCTCGCTCACGGTTTCTTTGTTTTCTTTGGTAAAATAAAGAAGCATAAAGTCCATATTGCGGATTTCATTAAGTCGGTCCGCCATATAAACAGGCACGGAATTGAGAATATCGTTCGTACCCATACGGCACTCAATCGGGAACTCGACGCCTTTACGGTCAATGAGCTTGCCGTTCTGCTTACAGTCAGAACAGCTTTTTCCGTTTTTCTGCGGACAGTTTCTGACAAGCATCAACGGAAGTCTTCCGTATGCGAAAACGCCTCGGGGAGCTTCACCGTCAATTGACTGAGCCTGAGCCATTGTCAGTTCTGCAGAAAGAAGGATTTTGTTCACACCCATATCTTCAAGAACCTTGACCGAGCGTGAATTGAAAATATTTGAGCCGAAAAATGCATTTGCTTTGAGTCCGGCTTTTTGTATAAGTGCTATTCCGTCAAGCGTACCTGCCCATGCTTCGGTGATTCCGTATTCCTTTGCCTCGTTGAGCTGGCTAAGGATTTTTTTATCGTCAGAGAAGATTCCTCGCGGAACTTCAACGCTTACGCGGACAGATTTTTTCACTTGCTTTTCCTTACCTAACGGAACAATAACCTGTTCAATATAATCCCAGTTTTCGGGAATACTGTCTATATCGGAGAATCTGCATATAAGTCTCTTTTTGCCACCCTGATGAGGCTTGATTGAAACAAATTCGTTTCTGAATTCCTTGACAGCAGAGCCGTTACTGCCTTCAAGCTTCTCGAGTGCATCGCGTCTTAATTTGTTAAGCTCAGAAACGGGGATGAATACGCCTTCGTCAAGTTCAATATCAATTTCACCCGGGAAAAATCTTGTTCCTCCGCACTTTTCGAGCTGTGTGCGTACAGATTCATGAGTGGTTGCTTTGTTAAGGGCAGGCTGAGGCTGAATTTCACTTTCGACAAAAACATTCTTTCCTCCTGCCTGTGCAGCAAGTGACAGAGGCTCGCCGAGAACACCTGTGAAAGCAAAGTCGACCTTTGTATCGGCAACTTCTTTTTCGTATATCTTTTCGAGCTTTTTCAGTACACCGGCAGCAGCTGTAACATCGTCCTTCTGTCTTGTGCCGAACATACCGACACCAAGCTGATTTTTGTAGTATCCGTCAGTGAAGCCCGAGCGTGAAAAAACACTTCTCAGGTCACTTTTTAATTCGTTATCAACAATCCCGTCAACTGCATTTCTGCAAGCCTTGACAGCAGCGGCAACATATTCGGGACGCTTCATTCTGCCTTCAATTTTGAAAGAGCAGACACCCATATCAGCCATTTCTGTGATGTAATCAACAAGTGATAAATCCTTGAGGCTCAGGTCGTGTCCTGTGCCGTACGGTGCTCCGAAGGGCAGTCTGCACGGCTGAGCGCAGGCACCGCGGTTACCGCTTCGTGAACCGAGCATTGCACTGAAATAGCACTGACCCGAAACACACATACAAAGCGCTCCGTGTACAAAGCACTCAAGTTCGATGGGGGAGTTTTCACAAAGATTTGTAATTTCCTCCTTGCTTAATTCACGAGGAAGAACAGCTCTTGTAAAGCCTAATTTTTTTAGTTTTTTAAGTCCTGCAGGGGTCTGTACACTCATCTGTGTTGACGCATGCATAGGCATATCGGGTGCACGACGGTGAATAATGTCGGCAAGTCCGAGATCCTGTACGATTATGGCGTCAACTCCCGCTTCACAAGCAAGACGGACGGCTTCCTGAGCGTCGTCAAGCTCGCCGTCCGCAATAAGCGTGTTCAATGTAAGATGTACTTTAACACCGTGCTTGTGACAGTAATCAACAGCATTTTTAAGTTCGTTGCAGTCAAAATTGTCAGCATTGCGACGCGCGTTAAAATCCTTTGTACCAAGATAAACGGCATCTGCACCGCTTCTGACTGCGGCGATAACAGACTCCATAGAGCCTGCAGGTGCAAGTATTTCAATATTCATTATAACTGTTCCTTTTCTTCGAGGCTTCTTCTGATGCTGCGAAGGTCTCTTGTCATTCTTTCAGCTTCTCTGCGTGCCATTTCAGCTTCTGTTTTTGCTCTGGCAGCATCTTCCATATAAATCTGAATCTGTGCCTTAAGGTAGTCAGCGTTTCTCTCTGCCTGGTGATATTTATCTGCAAAATCGAGAGCACAAAGCACAGCGGCCTGAACCTGAGATAATTTTGAATGACCCTGAAGCATGGAGGAGATAATCTCATCAACCTCTTCACCGAGGTTTTTTATATAACTGATGTCCTCGTCAGTGGTCAGTCTGTAATCAAGACCTCCGATAGTAAGTCTTACCTTGTTTTTGTCCATAATAATACCTCCGCGGAATAATGCGTAAAAGTCTGCCAATATTAAGAATAGATACAGAACCATTATACTATAAAAGTTGAAATGATAAAAGCCTTTTTCGACATTTTTTTGTGTTTTGAATAAATAAAATATTTCATTACAACGCTACAAGTGTAATTATTTGTGTATTTATTATAAATAATAATTCTATTATGGAAAATATCGTGCAATTTTTTAGCAAAACGCACAAAAAAGCATTGAAAATTTGTTATAACAATTTGTTTTTCAGTGTTGTATTTTTATTCATTTTGGTATAAAATTGATACAGAGTAATGAATAGTTTTATTACTAACTCCAAGGAGGAATAACAATGAACTATAAAATGACCAAAAAACAAGCAAAAGAGCAGATTTCCAACAAGCTCTCTCACTTTTTCGGTGTAACTCCCGATGAAGCTACTTATGAGCATTATTATAAGGCTATCGCTCTTATCCTGCGCGATATGATGATGCAGGGCAGAAAAGAGTTCCACAACGAGTCAAAAACTGCAGACTCAAAGAAGGTTTACTATCTTTGTATGGAATTTCTTATGGGTCGTTCTCTTAAGAATAATCTTTACAACCTCAATCTTACAAAAACAATGGAGTCTGCACTCAAGGATTTCGGTATAAAGCTCGAAAAGCTCTATGACTGTGAGCCTGATGCAGGTCTTGGTAACGGCGGTCTCGGCAGACTTGCTGCTTGTTACCTTGACGGTCTTGCTACACAGGGTTACTTTGCAAAGGGTTACACAATTCTTTACGAATACGGTATCTTCAAGCAGAAGCTCGTTGACGGCTGGCAGACGGAAATGCCCGATTTCTGGCTTCCGGGCGGTGATGTATGGCTTGTTCCCCGTGAGGAGGAATCAGTCGATATCAAGTTTGAAGGTTGGATTGACGAAATCTGGGATCACAGCTATCACCACGTTGAACAGCGTGATGCAAAGATTGTCAAGGCAATTCCGCACGATATGTACGTCGCAGGTAAGGACGGCAGAGGTATCAGCGTTCTTCGTCTCTGGTCTGCGAAAGCACCTGGACTTGATATGGATATGTTCAATCAGGGTGACTATATGCGTGCTATGGAGCAGAATGCTATGGCAGAAGTTATCAGCAAGGTGCTTTATCCTGCCGATAACCATCCCGAAGGAAAGAGCCTTCGTTTAAGACAGCAGTATTTCCTTGTTTCTTCTTCAATTCAGGATATCATCAACAACCACCTTCGTGTTTACGGCAGAATTGATAATCTTGCAGAAAAGGTTGCAATTCATATCAACGATACACATCCGACACTCGCAATTCCCGAGCTTATGCGTATTCTTCTTGACGAATGCGGCTACGGCTGGGACGAGGCATGGAAAATTGTTACAGAGACAATCGCATACACAAATCACACCGTTATGGCAGAAGCACTCGAGTGCTGGCCTGAAGATCTCTTTAAGCGTCTTCTTCCGAGAATTTACGGTATCACAAAAGAAATTGACAACCGTTGGCGCAGCTTCATCTGGTCATCAACAGGTGATGCAGACAAGGTTGAGCGTATGGCAATCGTTTCTAACGGTGTTATCAGAATGGCAAATATGTCAGTTGCAGGTTCACACAGTGTTAACGGCGTTTCTGCACTTCACTCCGAAATTCTTAAGGAAAGCGTGTTCAGGGATTTCTATTCAGTAACACCCGACAAGTTCAAGAATGTAACAAACGGTATTGCACACAGACGTTGGCTCTGTCAGTCAAACCCTGAGCTTACAGCACTCCTTACAGAGCTTATCGGTGACAAGTTCATCTACGACGGAGCAGAGCTCGAAAAGCTTAAGGCTTTTGCAGACGATAAGGAAGTCCTCAAGAAGCTTGAAGAAATCAAGTTCCGTAACAAGCAGAAGATTGCAGCGATTGTTAAGGAAAAGAACGGTATCGAGCTTGATCCGAATTCAATCTTTGACGTTCAGGTAAAGCGACTTCACGAGTATAAGCGTCAGCACCTTAATGCATTCCACATTCTTTCAAGATATCTTGCTATCAAGGAAAATCCGGACGGAGACTTCACACCGCACACATACATCTTTGCGGCAAAGGCAGCGCCGGGATACTTTATGGCAAAGAAGATTATCAGCTTCATCTGCGCATTGGGTGATCTTATCAACAATGACCCCGATGTAAGAGGAAGACTCAAGGTTGTATATCTTGAAGATTACAATGTTTCAATGGCAGAAGCACTTATGCCTGCAGCAGATATCAGTGAGCAGATTTCACTTTCAGGTACGGAAGCAAGCGGCACAGGTAATATGAAGCTTATGATTAACGGTGCCGTAAC
>JAZROM010000095.1:0-14223 GCA_045648745.1 Acutalibacteraceae bacterium
GCAAAATTCGGCGGACTCAATTTCTTCTACGAGAGTCACGGTGATTTTAACCTCCTTGACCTTGACGGTGTCAAAGCTAAGGGATGGATTCCCGAGGATTACAACGTGTGGTGGGGTTATGAAGACGACAAGCTCTTTGAATTTGCAAAGACTGAGCTCAGAAGACTTCACGAAACAGGTAAGCCCTTCCACCTGGTAATGGAAACTGCCGACACACATTTCCCTGACGGTTATGTCAGCCCGAATACTCCCACTCCCAGAGATAATCAGTATGCTAATGTTATTGCATATTCAGCTTCTGAGGTAACAAAGTTTGTCCGTTGGATTCAGCAGCAGCCGTTCTATGAGAACACTACAATCGTTCTCATCGGTGACCACCTGAGTATGGATAAAAACTTCTTTAAGGATTTTGATCCGTCATATCGCAGAACGACGTTCAATCTTATCCTCAATCCTGCAGGTGACCTTGCAGACATTCCTAAGTCTCGTACAAGAAACCGTTGGTGGTACAACGGTGATATGTTCCCGACAATGCTCGCAAGTATCGGCGTTAAAATCGACGGTGAAAAGCTGGGCCTCGGAACAAACCTCTTCTCAGGTGAGCCTACAATCTTTGAAAAGCACGGCAAGGGTGAAGAAGGTTGGAAGAAGGTTGACGAGTTCTTCAAGCTCAAGAGTGATTTTATCAACGAAAATATCCTTGTCGGCAATAATGAACCGTTTGATAATAAGAATATAACATATTATAAAGTCAAGAATAAATAATTCTGATTTCCGGAATTACAACTAAATTGACTTTTTAGAAATTTGGTGTTATATTTGATTTATATTAACAGAAAGGGTGTTTATATGAAAATGTTCAAAAAATTTGTAGCAGTAATTTTGGCACTTGTTTGCGTACTTGCATTACCGCTTACTGTATCTGCACTTTCTCTGAATGACGGACTTGATGCTCTTAAGGCTGAGTTTGTTTTCGGTGAAGGCCCTGTTGTAGGTGATTATTCAATTGATTATCGTTATTTTTCACCTGTCAAGGCAGGGGATACTACCAAATATCCTCTTGTAGTCTGGCTTCACGGTATGGGTGATGGTGCAGAAGACGGTGTTCAGGTTGCAAAAAGCGAAATCGCATATTGGGCAAGTGACGAGTTCCAGTCACGCTTTGATCCCGCAGGCGGTGCGTTCATTCTTGCAGCACGTTCACGTGAAGAGAACGGCAAGTTCTGGGATAACGATTTAATCGAACCGCTCCGAGCAGCTATCGACGATTTTATTGCAAAGAACAAGGCAAATGTTGACACAACACGCATCTATATCGGCGGTTATTCAATGGGTGGTAAAATGACACTTAAAATGAGTGTTGCTTACCCCGAAATGTTTGCTGCTGCATTCCCGATTTGTCCTGCTTGGTCAGTTCCTTCCGAGTATGCAGAGTGTCTGTCTGACCTTCCTCTCTGGATTACATCGAGCCGTCGTGACCCGCTTGTAAACTATTACCTTGCGGTTACACCGACCTGGCAGAGACTTATGGCAGCATCAGATGTTGCTGAAGATTGCCGTTTCTCAACTCTTACAAAGGTTTGTTATGCGAACGGTAAAAAGACTTCAAGCTCACACCATGCATGGTTCTCAGTAAACTACGATATGTTCACAACTGAAAACGGTGACTATCATAATATGACAACCGTCAACGGCCTCGGTGAAGCAGTAACACTTACATATCCCAACGGTATGATCTCCTGGCTTTCACAGTTTACATCCGACTATGACGGAACACCTATTGAAGGTAAGGGCAATCTCGAGGGTAAAAGCAATACTGACGGTATGGTTTATTTTGACAGTATCTGTGACTTTTTCAAAACTCTCGGTAATGCAATTCTCGGCGTACTCAGAATTGCCTGATGAAAGGAATTTAATATGTTTAAAGGTATTTTAATAGCAATTGTTTCTCTTCTAACAGCGATTACCTCTCTCTTTACACCTGCGTCTACAGAACCTACGATGCCGCTTGTAAACGTTAATCCGAATCCGATAAAGCAAGAGGTTCTTGCTCAGGATCTTACAATTATGACATACAACCTCAAGTGCAGCGGTGAGGGTAAATACTCTCAGGAAAGCAGAAAGGATGCTATCTGCACACTTATCAACAAGTATTCACCCGATTCACTCGGAGTACAGGAAGCTGATAAAAACTGGGTATCCCTTCTTTCTGCTGAGCTTACTGACTATGCAAATGTCGGCACTTACCGTGACGACGGTGTTTCAGAAGGTGAGTCAAACAATATCTTTTATAAAAAAGATAAATACGAGCTTGTAGATTCAGGCGACTTCTGGCTTTCAAAAACTCCCGAAGTTCCGTCAAAGGACTGGGATGCTGCGTGTTACCGAATCTGTACTTACGCTATCCTGAAGGATAAGACAACAGGCTTCACTTATGCTCATTTCAACACTCATTTTGACCACGTCAGTGATGTTGCACAGGCTGAGTCTGTGGCACTTGTTTCATCTAAGATTGCTGAAATAGCACCCGACATTCCCGTAGTACTTACAGGTGACTTTAACTTTAAGGAAACTGTTGAACATTATGACAATATTCTTTCCTGCGGTTTCCAAAACACAAAATATCTTGCAGACGAGTACGACCTCGGTGCAACATACAACGGTTATAAGTTTATCCGTTTTGAGATCAATCCGATTGACCACATTTTTGTCAACGGCTATATAAAGAGTGTAAAATCAAGCACAATTGATAAGTCACGCTTTAACGGAATGTATCCGTCAGATCATTTCCCGGTAATTGTTGAAATGACAATGTTCAACGGCTGATTAAAATTAAGACCATCGGTTTTGCCGATGGTCTTTTTGCATAATTTCGTCAATTGTGTCAATCATATTATCAGAAAGGATGATGTATGATGATAGAACAGGATACAATAAGACTCTTGCGTGAATGTGACGCAGGGGTGAAAATGGGCATCGACTCCATTGAAGATGTTCACGAAAAGGTGAAGTCGGATATTTTTAAGGCTTATCTTGAAAATTGCAAAATCGGTCACGAACGACTTGATAAAGAAATACAGAATCTGCTTGATTGCTATGATGACGAGGGCAAGGATCCGAATCCGATGGCAAAAGGTATGTCGTGGGTTAAAACCAATGCAAAGCTGATGATGGATTGTTCAGATGCAACGATTGCTGACCTTATGACTGACGGTTGCAATATGGGTGTAAAGTCACTCAGCCGTTACCTCAACGAATATAAGGCTGCTGATGAACAGTCAAAAGATATTGCAAAGCGCCTTATCAGTCTCGAAGAGCGCCTTGCAATTGATATCAGACCCTATCTGTAAACGGTGATTGAATGTCAAGAATGAAATCTGTCTGGCAGGAAACGTCCGTTGTACCGTCTTTCCCGCAACTTGTCGGTGATATCAAAACAGATGTTCTTATAATCGGCGGCGGAATTGCCGGTGTCCTGACGGCATATATGCTCGAGCAAAAAGGGGTAGACTATATCCTTGTCGAAAAAGAAAAGCTGTTCGGGGGAGTAACTCATAATACTACGGCAAAAATCACGTCTCAGCACGGTCTGATTTACAGTAAGGTTACAAAAGACAGTGGGGTTGAAACGGCTCGGAAATATCTTCAGGCGAACGAATCAGCACTGAAAAAATACACAGAGATGTCCCGTGAAATTGAATGTGATTTTGAACTCAAAGACAATTTTGTTTATTCCGTAAACGACCGTGAAAAACTTGAAGAAGAAATTAAAGCATTGCGTGAAATCGGATTTGGTGCAGAACTTTGCGAAAATGTACCGTTGCCGATTGAAACCGTCGGTGCAGTCCGTTTTCCGTCTCAGGCGCAATTCAATCCTCTTAAGTTTCTCGGTAAGATTTGCGAAAATCTTAAGATTTATGAAAACACTTTTGTCAAAGAAATGCAGGGCAATACCGCTGTAACGGAAAAAGGAAAAATCAGGGCAGAAAAGGTTATTGTAACAACGCATTTTCCGTTTATAAATAAGCACGGGTCTTACTATATGAAACTGTATCAGCACCGTTCTTATGTTATAGCTCTTGAAAATGCACAGGCTGTTGACGGGATGTATGTCGACGAGGCTCAGAAAGGTCTTTCTTTCCGTAATTACGGCAGTTTACTGTTGTTGGGCGGCGGTGACCACAGAACAGGTAAAAAAGGCGGTAACTGGTCAGAACTCCGTGATTTTGCAACGAAGCATTATCCCGATGCGAATGAATACTATTTCTGGGCAGCACAGGATTGTATGAGCCTTGACAGTATACCGTACATCGGACAGTATTCAAAAAACACCCCGAATCTTTTTGTGGCAAGCGGATTTAATAAGTGGGGAATGACAAGCTCAATGGTTGCTGCAGAAATCCTTGCAGATATGGTTCTTGGTAAAGAAAATGAGTATGCAGAGGTTTTCAATCCGTCAAGAAGCATTCTCAAGCCTCAGATTCTTGTTAACGGATTTGAAACAGTGGTCAGCCTGTTGACACCGACGGTAAAGCGTTGTCCGCACCTGGGCTGTGCCTTAAAATGGAACCGAGCCGAGCATTCCTGGGACTGTCCCTGCCACGGCTCACGTTTTACAGAGGAAGGCAAAGTACTCAATAATCCCGCAAACGGGAACCTGGATATATAACAAAACGACAAGGTGCATTGCGCCTTGTCGTTAATGTTTTTAAGGATTAAAACTTTCCTCCGCCGCCACCGTGGCTTCTGCCTGATGAACCGACATGGACACCGCCACCGCTGAAACCACCGCCGCGCGAATGGTTGTTGTTTGTCTGTTTAGGTGTCTTTGTCACGTGACTGTAAAGGTACATATCACTCTGATGTGTTATCTGCATACTGCCGGGAATCTGATAATCGTGTGCAGTCTGCTTTCTGCGTACGGACTTTAATTTACTTCTGAATACGAGCATAATCAATAATGATATGGTCATACCGATAACAAGCGAAATCGGAATCCATTTGATGAAATCAAACTCCATATCGTTGAACGGAACATAATAACCGTAATCGGAATCGTAATAATAATTTTCGTAAAAATCAGCATCGAATCCGTCATCGTACTCAGTAATTCCGTTGTATGCATCTTCATAATTGTCAGGTGCTTCTGAATATTCAGGAATTATGTGCACCTCGCAAAGCGAAGCATAGAGCTTGATTGCCTCGTAATACTGTCCGTCTGACAGATAGGGGGTAATACGGTTGAGAATACTGTCGTCCCATACTCCGTCACCGAAGAGCTCCATACCGTAACCGGTAGTTGAAATGTAGACATCACGGTCTTCCATACTTATAAGAAGCAGAATGCCGTCTTTTTTATCGCCTAAACCGAAATCGTTGTAATCGTAGAGGTCGTCGGCATAAGCCTGCGCAGTTTTTCCGTCAAGTGTATCGACGGTAACTGCGATGACGTCAAAATCAGCCAAATCAGCAATGTTATCGAACTTCCCGAGCAACTCGGTTTCTTCACTGTCTGTCAGCAGGTCGGCATCGTCAATCAATCGTGGAAGTGATTCTCCGTAATAAGCAAACGAGCTGACACAAAGTGCAAAGCACATAAGAACGGTGAGTGTTAAACATGTTAATTTCTTAATCATAGCACACCCTCCTTAAAACTGCATAAACAGCCACGCAAGGCCGTAAACGACAGCGCTGATTGCCGTACCCCAACCGAGCACGTTAAGCCAAAACGACTTTTTGTCAACAGGCAGGTCACCTACAAACTGACCTGTCTGACCGTTCATAGCAAAGGTGTACTTCTTGCCTTCCCAGCTTGTGTTAAGCAACCATACGGGATAAAGCGCATATTTTGCTGTACCGTTTTCAAACTGAACGGAACTGTTTTCGGTCGCAACACTGTTATAACCTGTAACTGTTGAAGCAAACAGTTGTTCCATACTGGTTTTGATTCTTTCGTTTGCACGCTCAACACTCAGCTCGGGCGTAACATCGTACTTATCAGCAAGGTAACCTGCAAGGTACGCAGTCTGGAAATCAACCGCTTCTTCAAAATTAAACGGTTCAATGGACTCCATAAGGTCGTCTGCCATTTTTGATGAGCCGTCAACAGGCACACAGCTGAATCCTACATTACCGCTGCGGCGGACTCTGTAAGTGCTGACCTTGGTGTAGTTATACCTTGTGTCACTCCAATGACGCACCTTTGTTGCCTTGTAATTAATCTGTGCATTTGCCTTAGTATCAAAAAGCCAGAAGGGGACGTATATGCCTTTGATTTCATCAAGATAATTTTCGTCCTTGAAAGTCTTCGGTAAGAATTTTTTGCCTGTAAGATGCTTTTTAAGTCCCTCTTTTGCCTGAGCCTTTGTAACCTTGAAGGGGATTACAAAATCAGGCTTAAGTTCACCCGAAATCTGACCTGAGATAACAACGGGATTGTCGCAGAAGGGGCAGGAGGTTGCAGATGTAGTTTCGTCAGCAACAATCTCACCGCCACACGACTGACAGGTGTAAATGCGAATAGAGTCTGCTTCACCGTCCTGCCATTCTTTGCCGGCAGTATTTTCCCAGTCCATTTTATCGGGTTGCTTGTTTTGTTCTTCCTCGTCAAGAGCCTTGAGGACTTCCGGTTCAAATTCACTGTCACAATACGGACACTTCATTTTTTGGACGGTGGGGTCAAATTCAATTGCACCGCCACAGGAAGGACACTTATATTCAATGGTAGAATTCATAATCCACCTCTTCTTTTATTTTATATCGCTGTCTGTGAACGGGTCACCGCATTCGGGACAGAACTTCGGAGCGTTGCTCGGGTCAGCTGGCTTCCAGCCACACTTGTCGCACTGATAAATCGGTGTACCTGCAGGCTTTTTCTGTCCGCAGTTCGGGCAGAAATTACCTGTGTTCACGGCACCGCAAGCACAGCTCCAACCGTTTGCAGGTGCTTGATTCTGCATCTGCTGAACACCTGTGTTGTACATCTGCTGAGCGTTGAATCCTCCGTTTGCGCCCATAGCCATATTGAAGCCCATAAAACCGTTCATGGCACCGCCCTCGTTTGCGGCTGCGGCCTCCATAGCATTTGCCTGTGCGTCTGTCATTCTGCCTGCCATCATAAACGGATTTGAACCCATTGTTGCGGCATCTTCCATCTGATTTATCTTCTTCATATCCTCGTCAGTGAGGGTAATCGGATTAAGTGCGATAGATTCAACAGAAAGACCTCTTCTGTCTGTCCACTCAACCTTAAGCGCAGCATTCATAGCGTCTTTAAGCTCTGTTGTATGTGCAGGAATCTGAGCAGGACGAAGTTCAAGGGCGGTAAGTCTTGCAAAAGCGGGCTGAAGAGCTGAGATAAACTCTGTCTTGAGCTGACTGTCAATATCTTCTCTTGTGTATTCGTCCTTAACATTACCTGCAATCTTTGTATAGAAGAGCAACGGATCGGTGATTTTGTAAGAATAAACACCGTTACATCTTACCTGAACCGTTCTGCTCATACCGATACGCTTATTTACAACCTCGAACATAAATGGGTTGGGGGTACCGAATTTATTGTCCATTATTTCCTTTGTGTTGAAATAATAAACTCTCTGGTCTTTACCTGTATCTCCACCGTAAGTGAATCTCTTTCCTACAGTTTTAAATGTTTCTTTGATTGTATCACTGAGCTTGCCTGTGAAAATACTCGGCTCAGTTGATGAGTCGTAAGTGAATTCGCCGGGCTCTGCACAGAACTCAACAACCTTACCCTGATCGACGATAATCATACACTGACCGTCAGCAACTGCAATGCCTGAGCCGTTTGAGATAATGTTGTCGCTTCCCTTTGTATTGGATGAACGTCCGCCGACACGCTTCTGTCCTTTAATCATCAACACATCATTCTCGAGTGAATCGCAGTAGAAAAATTCTTTCCACTGATCGGCAAGTGTGCCACCGAGTGCACCGATTCCTGCTTTAATAAGTCCCATATATATCTGCTCCTTTCAAAAAGCATAGCAAGGGCCACAGACATCTCTTTAAATGTCCGTAAACCCTCACCTCACTATAATTTATTTACTTTAATAAATTATATCAAATTCTGTCGGTTTAATCAATATAATCAAGACATAATTTCAATACATTTTTTGCACTTCTCTGCACTTCACCTATGGTAATTCCGTCCTTTTTACCGAGTGTTTCCAGAAGTGTCGGGTCCGGATGCTTTGTTGAACCGAAACGTCCGTTTACACCGGGCATAAGCACGTCAACCTGAGCGCGTACACGGTATGCATTGTCACGAACACCCTTGAATTCGGGACTCTTGACGTGTTTTGTCCACCAGTCAGTCATCACATTACCCTCGTAGCCCCACTCACCGCGAAGTACGGTTGTAACCATATCGTAGTTGTTGTAGCTGAAAACAGAATTTACCTTGTTGTAAGAAGTCATAATGTTTTTTGGTGAAGACTCTTTTACAACAATCTCAAACGGCTTGAGATAGATTTCTCTGAGTGCCTTTTCGCTTACTCTTGAATCGTTCCAGCTTCTGTTTACTTCCTGATTGTTACAAGCAAAATGCTTCGGACAAGCACTTGCACCGAGTGACTGAACACCCTTTACAACTGCCGACGCACATTTACCGCTTACCAACGGGTCTTCCGAGAAATATTCAAAGTTTCGTCCGCAAAGGGGATTGCGGTGTATGTTCATACCGGGTGCGAGAAGTACGCTTGAACCGCCTTCCTTCATTTCTTCTGCAACGAAAGAGTAAACCTTTTCGATAAGTCCCGGATTCCACGAAGCAGCCATACAAGCACCTGTCGGAAGAAGTGAACGCTTACGTGAAATACGGATTCCTGCAGGGCCGTCAGTTGTGATAATCGGAGGTACACCTTTGTCTCTCAAGGAGGGGAGAACACCGCCGAATGCACCTGCGTTACCGCTGACACCGAGTTTACTGTTCATTGTGTAGTCACCGCGGGTAAGTGCTTCAAGCTCAATGTGGCTCAATTGTGAAACAAACTCATCCATCGACACTTTACCGTTTTTAACATCGGTAAGCTTATATCCTTTATCATGACCTGCTGGAAGGTCTTTCGGAAGATTTTCAAAAACTCTGTTTTTAAGATCGATTTTGTTGACAGGAACAGACTCAGTTGCTTTTTTACCGTCGGGAGTTCTCGTCATTCTGTCAAAACCGTTTTTAACCTCGCATACAGGCTGAAGTTTTTTCACGCACATGTTATCCGCATTTTCATAAACTCCTGCTTCAACTCCGCCTCTGACACAATCGGATACGATAAATTTATATTCACCCTTAAGAAGAACATATGAACTTTTAAAGCCTGTACTTCCGCTGTCGTCGTAAGAACTCACAGCGTAAAGCGGAATATCAAAATCAAGAACGCAACTTTCACCTGCATCAAGAATCTCAGTCTTTGCAAAACTGCAAAGCACTCTTTTTGCAGTTGCGGTTTTTCCTGCAGGCTGATCGCAATAAATCTGAACTATCTCTTTACCTGCAACATTTCCTGTATTGGTAACCTTAACGGAAAGTTTTGCGTTTGTACCGTCACATTCAAAGCTTTGTGCTTCAATGCTGAATGTAGTGTAGCTCAGACCGTAGCCGAACGGATGAAGCACTTTATCGGGCGCAAAAGTCTCGAAATATCTGTAACCTACAAAAATATCCTCAGTGTAATTATTGAATTCCTTGTTTCCGAAGCTCTCTGCACTCGGATAATCTTCGTAATTATAAGCAATGGTATCTGTCAGCTTTGCACAGGGATTAACCTTACCTGTAAGCACATCACAAAGTGCGTTGCCGCTTTCCATACCGCCCTGAAAGGCATAAAGTACGGCAGAAATTTTATCACCGTATGATGCAATTTTCTTCATATCAATGATGTTACCGCAATCAAGCACAACAACTGTCTTTTTGAATTCTGCAGTAACAGAATCAAGCAATGCGACTTCATCATCTGTCAGGAAATAGCTTCCTTTTGTCAGATTATTTTCTCTGTCTTCACCTGCAGCTCTGCCGATAACAATGACTGCAACATCTGAGTCACCTGCAGCTTTTTTAACAAGAGCCTTATCAGGCACAAATTCAGGGAAGTTAAAAGGCCAGTGACCCCAATAACCTTCATCGGGCGGATTGTCCTTTGATTTCTGTGCGTAATAGTTATCGATATCTGCATTGACTTTAAAATCTGTCTGATTGTGCAAGGCTTCGGCAAGACTTACCTTGTAAGGCGCATTTACGTCACCGCCGCTGCCGTATCCGCAGTAGAAATAGTCATACTGACATCTGCCGAAAACTGCAACATTCTTTCCCGTAAGAGGAAGAGTATTGTCGTTTTTGAGCATAACAATACCTTCTGCGGCAAGCAAGCGTAAATCTGCCTTCGCACTTTCGGGAATATCGTAAGGCTCATTAGCCCACTGTGCCTGCTCCTGCGAAAGTCCGCCGTTGAAAATATTGATGCCCCATCTTATGATTTTATTCAGAACATTAGCCATAGTATCCCTCCGTTTGTATCATTGTACCTTTTGTTTACTGCTATGTCAATGTTACGCACAAAATTCTGTTGAAAACGAATTAATGATGTGGTAAAATATCAGAAAGGTGGTGTTGTTATTATGATAAAAGTAACAGTATGGAACGAACATATTCAGGATAAAACCGATGAGGATGTTATCAAAGTCTATCCCGACGGTATCAATGCTTGTATCGCAGGTTTCCTTGGCAAGGATGAAGAAATTTCCGTTCGTTGTGCAACTCAGGATGAACCCGAATGCGGTCTTCCCGACGAAGTGCTCGAGGATACGGATGTTCTTATCTGGTGGGCACATTGCGGACACGCGGATGTACCGGATGAGCTTGTTTCAAAAATTCAGGACAGAGTCCTTCGCGGAATGGGTATTATCCTTCTTCATTCTGCACACTATTCAAAGATTTTCCAGCGTCTTATGGGTACAACCTGTTCACTCAAGTGGCGTGAAGGTGACAGAGAGCGTATCTGGAACATCAATCCCAATCATCCGATAGCAAAGGGTATTGGTGAATTTATCTATCTTGATGTTGAAGAAATGTACGGTGAACGCTTTGATATTCCCGAACCCGATGAACTCATTTTCCTCGGTTGGTTCGGTGGCGGAGAAGTGTTCCGTTCAGGTTGTTGCTGGAACAGAGGTCTCGGCAAGGTGTTCTATTTCCAGCCCGGTCACGAAACAAGTCCGACTTTCCACAACAAGGATATTCAGAGAGTAATC
This sequence comes from Acutalibacteraceae bacterium, assembly GCA_045648745.1. Classification (GTDB taxonomy): domain Bacteria; phylum Bacillota; class Clostridia; order Oscillospirales; family Acutalibacteraceae; genus CAG-488. The sequence goes on from JAZROM010000095.1 coordinate 11,263, forward strand.
ACAAATGCGGTTCACTGGGCAGCACCCGAAAAAGTCCGTGTTGAACCAATTGATGCACCGTGGTCCGAATCTCCTGAAAAGCTCCTCAGAGAAACTAAATAAATCAACAACGAAATCCTCCCGTTTTTTCGGGAGGATTATTCAGGTAAAAAGCTATGGATATAAATTTCAGTTGTCCTGTCTGCGGACTTGTACTGTACGAAGACGGCAGAACGTTAAAATGCGAAAATAATCATTGTTTTGATAAGGCAAAGCAGGGTTATGTAAATCTCCTGCAATCGCAGAAATCCTCAAAGAAGCGTCACGGTGACGATGCGCTTATGGTCAAAGCACGGCAGGATTTCCTTGAAAAGGGTTATTACAACAAGCTTTGCGAAGCTATTATAGATGCAACGTTGAGCAACACGGGAGAGACGCCTGTTCTCGCTGACCTCGGGTGCGGTGAGTGCTGGTATACCGAGCGTGTTTATAATGCTTTGAATGATGCGACCGTTTTTGGTATCGATATTTCAAAACAGGCACTTATTGCAGGTTCAAAGCGTTGTAAGGAATTAAAACTTGCAGTTGCAAGTACATCTGATATTCCGTTGTCGGATGAAAGCTGTGATGTTGTAATCTGCGTTTTTGCACCGTATTCGGAAGCAGAGGTTTTGCGTGTTCTTAAAAGGGGAGGCGTGTTTATCAAGGCCTTTCCGCTTGAAGATCATCTTATTGAACTTAAATCTGTTATTTATGACAAGCCGTATAAAAACGAGGTTAATATTGTTTTGGACAGCGGATTTGAACAGGTTTCACTCGATTGTGTCAGGGATAAAATCCGCCTAGAAAACAATGAAGACATTATAAATCTTTTCAGAATGACACCATATTATTACAAAACCAGCAAAGCCGATCAACAGAAAATTGAGAATCTTGATTTTTTAGAAACAAAAATAGAGTTCGGAGTTCTTACTTTAAGAAAACTATAATCGGCTTTTATCAAAAAAACAGTTGTTTTTATTGCTGATATATTGTATAATACCAATGTGCGTGTCATGAACACGTGCGTAAGTGTTTAATTTATAAACTTTAAAATAAACTAAAAAGGAGATACCGACTTGAGTTATTACATTGGTGTTGACGGTGGCGGTACAAAAACCGCTTATGCCCTTTTTGATGAGGACAAAAAAATTGTTGCAATGGTCAAAGGACCGGGCAGCAACCACGAAAATATGGAAGGTAGTTTTGATGAGGCTGCAGACATCATCTGGGCAGGACTTAAGAGTCTTGTAAATGAAGCAGGCATTTCCATTAAGGATGTTTCATTTACTCTTATGGGTCTTGCAGGTATTGACCATCCTTATCAGCATGACGAGATGCAGAAGCGTCTTCTTGACTACGGTCTTGAGAATTTTGAGATTTACAATGACGGCTTTATCGTTGTAAAAGCAGGTTCAACAGGTCCTGCTGCAATCGGCTTCAACTGTGGTACAGGTACTTGCTGTAACGCAATCGACTCCGACGGCAAGATGCTTCAGCTCGCAGGTCTTTCTGAGTTTTCAGGTGACGTAGGTAACGGTCACTGGATCGCAAGCCAGACATACAAAATCGTTTATGATGATGTTTATCTCGGACTTCGCAAAACTGCAGTTACAAAAATGGTATTTGACGAGTATTCACTTTCTTCAAAGGAAGAATTCCTTGCTCTTGTTTCAAAGTTTGAGGAAGAGGCTGCAGATACATTTATCATGCGTCTTATCGACTTCTTCTTTGACGCTGCAAAGCTTGGCGACAAGGTTGTTCTTGATATCATTGAGCTTATGGCTGAAAGAGGTGCAGCGCTTATCACTGCACACCTTAACACACTCAACTTCACTGATGATGTTGTTGAGGTTGTTCTTTCAGGTTCAATTCATACAAAGCTTCCGTCCGAAATTTACCTCAAGGCACTTATGGAAAAAGCAACACAGGCAAGTGGCAGAAAGCTTAAGTTTATCAAACTCACACAGCCTCCTGTAACAGGTTGTGTCAACTGGATTTTCCAGCAATACAAATAAGAGAGGATTTTTCAGATGAAAGAAATTACAGTAGCCGTTATCGGTTCAGGCAGTACATATTGCCCCGAGCTCGTTGATGGATTTATCAAGGCTCAGGATTCACTCAAGCTTAAGAAAATTTCCTTTATGGATATCGATGACAGAAAGCGCAACATCGTTGGTGACCTTTGCATCCGTATGCTTAAAAAGGCTGAGATCGACTGTGAAGTTGTTCTTACAGATGATGTTGATACAGCACTTCAGGGTGCAGACTTCGTTGTAACACAGATCCGTGTAGGCAAGCTTCCCGCACGTCATCTTGACGAGAGCATCCCGAAGAAATACGGCCTCATCGGTCAGGAAACAACAGGTATCGGCGGTATGTTCAAGGCACTCCGTACAATTCCTGTTATCAAGCACATCTGCGACAGAATCGAAGCAATCTGCCCCGATGCATGGCTTATCAACTTTACAAATCCTTCAGGTATCATCACTGAGTATGTTCTTAACAACACAAAGGTTAAAAATATCGGTCTTTGCAATGTTCCGATCGATATGCTTGACGATGTTAAGGAGATCACAGGTGAGGACGTTGATATCGAGTACGTAGGTCTTAACCACCTCAGCTGGATTACTTGTGTTAAGAAGAACGGTGAAGAACTTCTTCCGGGTCTTATCGAATCAGGCTTCTCACCCAAGGTTATGGCAAATATCAAGGATGACGGCTTTGATCTTGAGTGCCTCAAGGCTGTTCAGGGTCTTCCTTCATCATATCTTCAGTATTACTACTGCAGAGAAGCAAAGCTCGAGCATCAGAGAACTGACGAGAAGACAAGAGCTCAGGTTTGTATGGAAATCGAAGAGCAGCTTCTCGAAATGTATGACAATGAAGAGCTCTGCATCAAGCCTGCACTTCTTAAGTCGGAGGGCCAAGCGGTCTTAGGAA
>JAZROM010000096.1:0-8579 GCA_045648745.1 Acutalibacteraceae bacterium
ATAGACATCACCTGCCATCCGACATCTTTCAGCGCAAGCAACGGTCTTGTAGGCTCTGACTACACTTATTACATCGACCAGTACATCCGTCAGCAGGAAGGCGCAAACTTCGTTATGATTCAGGGTGCAGTCGGTCAGATAAGCCGTGACATTGATGTTGATACAACAGGTATGGACGCACACGAAGAAAAAGGTGCAAACGCAAAGTACCTCGGCGAAAAGTTCGGTGAATACATCATTTCAGCTGAATACGAAACAGAGCTTGAACCGATTATCAATGCTCACCATACAGAACTTCTTGTAACTCCCGAAAACAGCATTCTTGCACTTGCGTGTGAAGTAAATCTTGTTAACAACCAGGTTTATTACACAGAAGACGGTGTGGGTATCATCTCCGAAATCGGTTACATTGAATTCGGCAACAAGGTCGGTTTTGCTCTCTTCCCGGGTGAACTTTATCCTGAAGTTTTCTGGGGACACGAGATTATCGGCGACACAACCTGGGACGGCTCAGACTGGGAATATCCTGCACTCAACAATTCAGTTGATGGCGTTGATGTTTTCGCAGTAAGCCTTGCAAACGACGCACTCGGCTATGTTCTTACAGACGACAACTTCGCATTTATGGGTCACATCATCGGTGAGGGAATTGCTGACGAGGTTCTTTCAGTAGGTAAGCACACAGGTTCATATTTCGTAGGAACCTACCTTGAGCTTATTGAAGATTACACAAAATAATCGGACAAAAAAATTTACGGCTTGCAGAGTAAAATCTGCAAGCCGATTTTTTATTGTTATCTGAAAAGTTTTACAAACAAGCCGAGGAAGTTTGTTACGATAACGCAGAAATACTCAAACAGATTGTCTGCTGAAGCAAAATCGGAATCGAAGTGTTCTTTTGCACCTGCATCTGTAGGAGTGAATGTGACGTTATCAAGACTGATATCAGCATTTTCTCCCGCGAAGCATAATTCAATATCACTTATATTACCGAGCTTTTCGCTTGTAAAGCCGACACCACCCTCGTTGCCGTGGAGGTAGAGTCTGTTAAGATCAAGCGTTACAATATGCCATTCGCCGTCTGCCGGAATTGTAAACGAAGCATCCTTTGTACCGTTTACTGACGGTGTGTGCCACATTGTTGCATCCTTTATAAACTTAACCGAGTCAAGCTTTACTGCATTTTCACCGTTGTTTCTGACGTAAAACGACATCGTTCCGTAATCACTGTAATCCGTATCAGTATCCCAGAAAGGCTCAGTTTCCTTGCCCTCGTTGTATGTAAGAAGCGGTTTAATAATAAAATTCTTCTTGCCGTCTGAGGTAATTCTGATACACTTTGCACCCTCGTAAGCATCATCTGAAGAGAATGCAAGATTTGCATTTTCACTTGTCCATGCAGGATAGTATGCACTGTTCGTATCACTCATTGTGTGCCAGATTGTTTCGTTTTCGCAATCGGCCCAACGCTTATCAGCCCAATAATGTGTGCCGACGGTTTTATCTATTATAAATATGCTTACAGGCAAGGGATTCTCACCTTCGTATGCACAGGCAAGATTTGATCTGCCGTTACCCATACCATACGCATAAGAAACAGAAACGGGATTTGCGATATTTTCATTCCATACTTTTACTGTATTATCGGACACAATTTCTGCCTCTGCTTCGATGTAAACTCCGTCATCACCACAGACTGCAAAACCGCAAAGCTTATTACCGTTCACCACAAGTCCGTCTCCGACATTTCTGAGCGTAACGTAAACAGCCGAATCCTTTATCTCTGTTTTATCCACGGTTGCAGCGGTAAACGTATCGAACTTACCGTAAACCAATCCCTTTGCGCAAAGCGCCATTCTTTCGCCGATTTCTTTTTTACATTCAGGATGAATGACACCTGCATCGGGAACGTATGTCACGGGCACATCGTAGATAGGGAATGTTGCTCTTGACTCGGGATTGTTTGCCTGAATTTCTGCAAACGCGATGTTTCTGTCAGGAAGAATCAGACCGTCATCGGTATAGAAAAACTCGGCAAGATTTGTGTAAATCAATGGGAACGAGCCATTTTTATAAGAAAAAACATACGTGTAGAGTGACTGCATAGCGTCTATAGCTTTGGAATAATATTCTTCGGAATATAAAATATCACTCTCGCCCTGATACCATATCATTCCTACAGGGCGGAAGTTTCTGAGTGCTTCAATTTTATGGTTATAGTTAGCACCGACATCAGCATAGACATCCTGACCTTCTGCGGTCCAGTCCGCACTCTCTTTGTATTTGCCATAGTGGTAAAGCATCGATTTGAGTTCAGGCTCAGAATCAACCTTTTCGCGTGAAATCCAGCTTGCAATTGAAGAACCGCCAAGTGCAGCATTGAGAATACCCACAGGCATATTCAACTCGTTAAGCATTTCGTTTGCAAAGTGGAATGCGACTGCACTCATATTGTAAACAAAGCCATTCTGACCGTCTATCCACTGAGCACCTGCGATATCCTTCTGAGGTTCATCGGGAACAAAACCGATCTGAGTGTAACTGTTTACATACGGCGGAACCATAAAGACGCGAAGCCATTTACTGTATTTCGTGCCGTTGACACTGTCAGCAAAACCATGCTTATCCTGGATAAGAGGATATTGCATATTACTCTGTCCGCTTGCAAGCCACAGCTCACCAAAAACCACGTTTTCTAGTGTATCAAAAGTATTGCCATCCTGTTTTATGGTAATTGTGTATTCCGTAAAACTGCCTGAAGGTGCATTGAACGCAAGCTCAAATGTTCCGTCTGCTTTGGTTACGGTTTCACCATACGCGAGAGCCGTGTTTTCCGAATCCATAAGTGTTGCAGTAATCACACTGTCTGGTGTCGCCTCACCTGCGAGAATTGCCTCATCATTCTGCTGAAAGAGCATTCCGTCACCGTACACCGTGTACAGGCGTGCTGCAGAATCTTTTGCAACCGACAAAGGCATACAGCTCACTGCAAGAACAAGAGTTAAAAGAACGCAAAGAAGTTTTTTCATAAGTATGCTTCCTTTCAGTTTAAAGTATACTTTATTTTCTGATAAGCTCTCTGATATCTTCTTCTGCCTTAATAAGGTCATCGATTATCATCTGCTGATACTTTGTGAATTTCTTATGGTCGCACGAACGTGACCAGAGACTCATCGGTACACCGACCTTGTTCATATGATACTTTGCTGTCTGAGGATAAGCAAGTGCCTCGAGGAATGAACTCAGGCAAAGGAAATTCTGCACTGACTGTGCTTTTTTCTCATCCTTGTCATAGTTCTCGCACAACCATGTATAAAGGTCAGGATGGAAGTTTGCCATAATACCTGAGAAACCTGCAGCGCCATTTTTAAGCGTGTAAAGAAGTGTCTGAGAGTTTGCGTTGTAAAGTTTTACTGTTGTACCCTTGATCTGCTCAAGTCTCTGATCAAGCATATCGGGGTCACAACATGTGTCTTTGATAAATGTGAATCTGCCTGTTGAAATACACCAGTCAAGAATTTTCGGAGTAAGCAGGCGCTTGTACGGATAAGGACACTCGTAAATACCGATTGCGATATCCTCGGGAAGCTGACTGAGAAGCTTTTCTGCATTCTTAATCCACACTTCGTCACCGTCGTTATGGAGGTCGAGACGGTTACTTACCCAAACGATAGCGTCAACGCCTGTCTGTGCGATTGCTGTAAGCTCACGCACCTGTGCGTCCATATCGTCAGAGTTGTGACCTGAAGCAACAACCGAAACATCCTTACCGCTTGCCTTGACTGTCTCAACAACCGTTGTTGCAATCTTCACTTTTTCTTCAAGTGAAAGGTAAACCATCTCACTTGACTGACAGACTGCAAAAATACCCGTACATCCGTTTTCGATGTACCAGTTGGTAATATTTTTAACTGCCTCGTAATCGACTGTGTTATCATCGTGATACGGGGTAATCATTGTAGGGAATGTGCCAAAATTAATGTCTTTCATTTTGAATTGCTCCTTTATATTTTATAATATTCTTTAAACCATTCTACAAACCTGCCGAGCCCTTCTTTGATTGATGTTGACGGTTTGAATCCGAATTTTTCAATCAGCGGTGTAACATCGGCATAAGTCTGATAAACATCACCCGGCTGCATCGGAAGAAATTCTTTTTCTGCCTTCTTGCCCAGTGCATTTTCGAGTGTTTCGATAAAATACATCAGTTTTTCGGGTGAATTATTACCTATGTTATAAACTGTCGCCCTGTCCCCGTTTTCATCCGCTTCGGGAGGGTTACAAAGCATATTTTCAATACCCTTTACAATATCATCAACATATGTAAAGTCACGGTACATATCACCGTTATTGAAAATCTTTATGGTTTCACCTTTTACTATCTTCTGTGCAAAGCTGAAGTAAGCCATATCAGGTCTGCCGTAAGGACCGTAAACGGTGAAAAAACGAAGTCCCGTTGTCGGGATACCGTAAAGATGACTGTAAGTGTATGCCATAAGTTCATTTGACTTTTTCGTTGCTGCATACAGTGAAATCGGTTTGCTTACATCGTCGTCAGTTGAAAACGGTATTTTCTGCTGATTGCCGTAAACCGAGCTGGATGAAGCATAAAGCAGATGCTCAACAGGATTGTGACGGCAAGCCTCAAGAATATTGAAAAATCCGATGACATTCGACTCCATATAAGCCTGAGGATTCTCAATAGAATATCGTACACCTGCCTGTGCAGCAAGATTTACAACAATATCAAAATCATTCTCTTTGAAAAGTCTTTCAACCGCCTCTTTATCGGCCAGGTCACCTTTGACAAACGAAAAATTATTGTATTCTTTAAGAATATCAAGTCGGGCATATTTGAGATTCACGTCATAGTAATCGTTTATGTTATCAAAACCAACCACTCTGACACCCTGTTCAAGCAGTTTACAGCTTAAATGGAAACCGATAAAACCTGCCGCACCCGTGACAAGAATCTTCTTGCTTGTATCAAGATTTTTATAGGAATTCATACTTTTCCTCCATTCCGTTACATTATATTACACACACACCGTAAAATCAAGAAAACCTGCAGAAAAACTGCAGGTTTAATTCTTTAATTAAATAAGGAAAGATACCATTCTGACCTGAATACAACAAGGCACAGATATGCGATATAAACGATGAACATCAATATACCCTGCCAGCGGTAGAACTTCTTTGCTATAAGTGGCGGCACAAATGCGATTACCGACACGAGAACACAAACAGGGAAATCAAGATAGAGGTTATGCTGCGAAACGGGAAGTGTTCCGCCGTAAATAAACGAGCAGATCGGAAGAACTACTGCGATATCGATTATATTTGCGCCGATAACATTACCAACCGACATTGACGGCTGCTTTTTGATAAGGGCCGTAATCGCCATAACCAATTCAGGCAAGGATGTACCGATAGCAACAATTGTCAAACCGATAAGCGATTCTGAAACGCCAAGACTGCGTGCAACATCTGTACCGCAGTAAACAAGCAGTTGTGAACCGCCGACAAGACCGACTGCACCGACAGCAAGTGAAACAATGTTTCGGGCAATGGTTCTCTTGTCTACGGGCGGTGGATCCTCATCATCGAGTGAATCGCTCTTTGAGCTTTTAACATTTTCAATAATGTATATACCGAATGCGACAAGCAGTATAAGCGAGCCTCTTGTGGAAAGAGTGCCGAATTTTGTAAGCGTTATCAACGCCACCAGAACAGCACCGAAGAGAATTGCTTTGCGCGAAAATTTTCTGCGTTCAATTTCTCTTGGGGCAAAGATAAGGCTGATTGCCATAATCATTGCCGTATTGCAGATAACCGAACCGATGCCGTTACCGATTGCAAGTCCGACCTTTTCCTGCGAGAGGAAGACAAAGTCATCCACACCTGACATCAGAATCTGATGTCCCTCAATAGCCGCGACAGTGGAAATAAGGATTTCGGGCAATGTTGTTGCCACGCTGACAATCGTAGCACCGACAATAATTTTAGGAATTCCCGTAACCTCCGCAATCCACGCGGCACCGTCTACAAACCAATCTCCGCCCTTGACTATCAGCACTAATCCGACAGTGAACAGGACGTATGTTAATACGGTTTCCATATATTCATCTCCTAAAAAGCACGGGTATATCTGCCAACTTCCTGACCACAATATAAGCAAAGGAGTGTCAGATATGCCAGAAATTCACCTTCCCAAAAAAATACTTTTCGGTAAAGATAAAATAAATGAATTCAGCCCTGACGGTTGTGAACACGCAATAATTTTGTGTGACAACGAGGTTTTTCAGAACCGCGGTTTTCTTGAAACCGTTAGGCATAAAATCACGAAGATAATATCACACGTAAGTGTTGTTGTCAACAGTGATGTCACGTCATTATATAACTCTGCATCTGAAATATTTTTCAAAAAAGAAGCTGATCTGATTATTTCAGCAGGCAGCGCCGCGGCTATTGACTGCGGTATGCTGATTTCACACGAAAGCAAAACAGAATTCACAGCAATCCCCTGCTGCGGTGCTTGTGCTATGACCGACTTTGAGCACGGTGAGTATTATTCTTACCGTCATTCGCCCGATACGGTTGTCCTCGACCCATCAATCATCAGTTGTATGCCGTCAGGTACGGTTGCTTATGACGGTATGGCTTGCCTTGCTTATGCAATTGACGCACTGGGCAACACAGACAATGTTATAGCTCACTCTTTTGCTTTGCAGGGTGCAACAGGCATACTTAAAAATATTATCCCTGCGTACCGCGGAGATATAATAGCTCTCGAACGACTTTTATACTCGATGTATTTTGCAGTCGTTGCCCACCGTAACGGTGCTGACCTTGAAAATTCTGACCTGAGTAAAACAAGTAAGTTTTTTACAGGCTTCGGTTACCCAAGGTCATCTGTTTGTGCTCTGATTATTCCGAATATTTTGGAAAACGAGAAACACATTCTGAAAAACAACCTTTTTGAAATCGCATTGAAATCAGATATCGCAAATGAATATGATTATCCTGATTTTGCTGTTGAAAAGCTGATTGACGAGGTCAGAAAAATTAATGCTTCGCTCGGAATTCCGCGTGCAGTTTCAGGTTTCGGACTCAACGAAAACGAATACCGTAATAAAAAGAGCAGCACAACCGTCTCCGACGATTTGCTTGACCTTTGTTATTACGGCAGTTTTAAGTTTATGAAATTATAAAAAGTAACAAAAAGGCTGACAGATTGCTCTGTCAGCCTTTGTTTTTGTATTCAATTAGTTTCTTCTGCCTCTGTTGTTACCGTTACCTCTGCGGCGGTCGCCTGAAGGACGGCGGGGTGCGTCAGAAATTTCGTTTTCGGGAACAAGACCCTCAACCTCGATAAGTGCCTCACGGCGTGAAAGGTTGATTCTGCCCTGATCGTCGATTTCACGAACCTTAACAATAACTTCGTCACCTACGTTTACAACGTCTGTTACGTTCTCTGTTCTCTTAACGTCGAGGTGGCTTACGTGTACAAGACCTTCTTTGCCCGGTGCAATTTCTACGAATGCGCCGAATTCCATAATTCTTGTAACAACGCCCTTATAGATTGCGCCTACTTCAGGATCGTTTGCAATTGTTTCAATCATAAAGATTGCACGTCTTGCATTCTCGATATCCTGAGCACAAACAAATACGCTGCCGTCTTCTTCAACGTCAACCTTACATTCGCACTCTGCGCAGATCTTCTGGATAACCTTACCCTGCTTACCGATAACTTCTGCAATCTTGTCAACAGGTACCTTAGTTGAAAGCATCTTCGGAGCATACTTTGAAAGCTCTGCTCTCGGCTCTGAAATTGCGGGAAGCATAACCTCATCAAGGATGTAGAGACGAGCCTTGTATGTCTTATCAAGTGCCTCACGGATGATTTCCGGTGTAAGACCGTGAACCTTGAGGTCCATCTGGATAGCTGTGATACCCTTATGTGTACCTGCTACCTTGAAGTCCATATCACCAAAGAAATCCTCGAGACCCTGGATATCAACCATTGTCATAAAGCGGTCACCCTCTGTAACAAGACCGCATGAAATACCTGCAACGGGAGCCTTGATGGGAACACCAGCTGCCATAAGAGAAAGTGTTGAACCACAGATTGAACCCTGTGATGTTGAACCGTTTGACGAAAGAACCTCTGATACTGTACGGATACAGTACGGGAACTCTTCAACTGACGGGATAACAGGAAGAAGTGCTCTTTCTGCAAGTGCACCGTGACCGATTTCACGTCTGCCGGGGCCTCTGCTCGGACGAGTTTCGCCAACAGAGTATGACGGGAAGTTGTAGTGGTGCATATATCTCTTGGTCTCTTCATTATCAATGCCGTCAAGAATCTGTGCATTGCTCATTGAACCGAGAGTTGTGATTGTAAGACACTGTGTCTGACCGCGAGTGAACATACCTGAACCGTGTACACGGCTGAGGAGGTCAACCTCTGCGTTAAGCGGACGGATCTCGTCGATACCACGGCCGTCAACACGCTTGCCGTCATCAAGAAGCCAACGACGAACAACAAACTTCTGGAGCTTGTAGAGACAGTCGTCAAT
>JAZROM010000097.1:0-12740 GCA_045648745.1 Acutalibacteraceae bacterium
GTACCGAAAAGAAGCTTTCCGCTTTCGGCGGCAGCGCGTGCACCTTCGACATTGTCAAGAATCCATTTGATTTTGGTGCCGGAGAAATAAGCATCGATAAGAAGTCCCGTATGCTCACGGATGTAATCTCCGAGACCTTCAGCCTTGAGCTGTTCGCAAAGGTCAGCCGTACGGCGGCACTGCCATACGATTGCATTGTACACAGGCTTACCCGTATCCTTATCCCAGATGATTGTTGTCTCACGCTGATTGGTGATACCGATACCTGCTATTTTGCTGACATCAAACTCACCGGAATTGATAACAGACGTAATTGCTTTGAGCTGACTGTAAAGAATGTCCATCGGATTGTGTTCAACCCAACCTGTTTTCGGATAAATCTGGTCAAATTCGTTCTGTGCCTTGGATACTATCTTACCCTGCTTATCAAAAACTATCGCACGGGAGCTGGTTGTACCCTGATCAAGAGCCATTACATACATAGGTTTAGCCTCCTTCTTGTTGCTAAGCATATATACATTTTAACCCTATTATATATAAAAGTCAACACAGATTGCACTGTATTTTGTTGAATATGTACTGAAATAATTTAAAACTAAATACCAACAAAAAGTCAGGGCAACCGAAAATCGGTTGCCTTCTGCTTTATATTTTTACTTGTAAACAAAGAAATGCAAAACAAGTGCTATCGTGATTCCGAGTGCCGAGCCGATTACAACCTGAAGTGGTGTATGGCCGACTGCAACCTTAAGATTTGCATCAGTTTCCACATCTTCCTTTTCAAGAAGGAGCTTCAGCACTTTTGAGTGTTTACCCGTCTCGTACCGTACACCGAATGCATCGTTCATAACTATCAGTGCAAAAAGAAATGATATAGCAAACTGAAATGAAGTGAATCCGTACAACACTGCACTTGCGGTACAAAGTGCACTTACGCTTGATGCGTGTGAACTGGGCATTCCTCCGTTTGCAATGATACGGCGAAAACCTTTTATTGATTTTTCTTTGAATATACCCTGAATACCTTTTGCAAACTGCGCCAAAAACCAAGCTAAAACAATCGAAACGAAAGTGTAGTTGGAACCAAGCTGTTCAAAAACGTTCATTTCATACTCCTCAATTTAAATTCTTCGCTATTTCGTCTGCCGCTGAAATAAGTTCAGCAATGTGATTGTTCGCAAGGGGTATACCTGACAAGTATCTCACCGACGACACCGACACAGTGCTTTCTGACAAAGAGCAAAATCAAATTCATAGCTTTTATGATTACCAAAAATAATATTGGCTGATTTTTATACTTTCCCATAATATCACAAAAGAAATAGAAACATTTAGGGTAGCGTAACATATAAACAACTTTTTGTCAATAAAGAATAATTTCTAATTTTTACCTTTATGTGAATTACACTAAAATGTGAAATTTGCAAAAAATAAAGGTGGGATTGCTCCCACCTTTTAAGTTCTCAGCTATTTATTTAATAACTCTTGCCTTGATTACACCGTCGATTGCCTCAACTGCTGCAAGTGCATCAGTATCTGCAACTGTGTATGCGTAAGCACCTCTTGTTGCTGTCTTTGCATCTGCACCGAGTGCTGCCTTGACTGCGTCTGTTGCATCAGCCTTATGAATAACGCATGTACGTGCGCCACTCACCGGCTCAAGCTTCATTGCAGGCATATTGACTGAGTTTACGATTTCACCCTTTTCGATGTATGCGATAAGCTCATCTGCAGCCATAATTGCACAGTTGTCTTCGCTTTCGGGTGTTGAAGCACCGAGGTGAGGAATTGCGATAATTCCGTCCACACCGATAACGTCATCTGACGGGAAGTCTGTTACATAAGCTGCAACCTTACCGCTTTCAAGACCTACCTTGAGGTCATCGTTGTTAACGAGTCCGCCACGCGCAAAGTTAAGGATTCTTACACCGTCCTTGCAGAGTGCAAGTGTGTCCTTGTTGACAGTGTTCTTTGTTGAATCCGTAAGAGGAACGTGAATTGTGATATAATCGCTCTGCTTGAAAATCTCGTTGATATCGTCAACAAGAACCATATCAGCTGACATAGCTGACTTGATACCCTCTGAAATGTAGGGGTCGTATCCGACAATCTTCATGCCGAGTGCTTCAGCAGCCTGTGCAACCTTGAAGCCGATTGCACCCATACCGATAACACCGAGTGTCTTGCCCATAATTTCAGGACCTGTAAACTGTGACTTGCCTTTTTCAACAAGCTTACCTACAGCGTCGCCCTCACCCTTGAGAGTCTTGCACCAATCAAGTGCAGCAGTAACGCGGCGTGATGCCATAAACATACCGCAGATTACAAGCTCCTTAACAGCGTTTGCGTTAGCTCCGGGTGTGTTGAATACAACTACACCCTTTTCTGCACAAGCCTCAACAGGAATGTTGTTTGTACCTGCGCCTGCACGTGCGATTGCAATTGTTTCGGGATCAAGCTCCATTTCGTGCATTGAAGCTGAACGAACCATAATGGCAGTCGGATTTGCGATTTCCTCACCGTAAGCGTAGAGGTTTTTGTCAAACTTATCTGTACCGCAAGCAGCGATTTTGTTAAGCGTAAGAATGTTATACATAGTAATTTCTCCTTAAAATCAATGCCATTAACTTAAGGTTAATGACATTGAGATAATATTCAGTTATGAATTTGCTTCTTCGAAAGCCTTCATAAATTCTACGAGCTTTTCAACGCCTTCGATTGGCATAGCGTTGTAGATAGAAGCTCTCATACCGCCGACAGTCTTATGACCCTTGAGGTTGATAAAGCCTGCCTCGGTTGCTTCCTTAACAAACTTTGCGTCAAGGTCAGCATCTCCTGTAACAAACGGAACGTTCATAAGTGAACGGTCCTCTTTTACAACAGTACCCTTGAACATCTTACTTGTTTCAAGATAATCGTAAAGAAGCTTTGCCTTCTTCTCGTTATGAGCCTTCATCTCTTCAAGACCGCCGAAGCCCTTGATCCACTCAAGAACAAGCTTACAGATATAAATGATGTAGCACGGAGGTGTGTTGTAAAGAGATTCAGCATCAGCGTGAGTCTGATAGTTGAGCATTGTCGGAGTGTAATCACGTGCGTTACCGAGGAGATCTTCACGTACAATTACAATTGCAAGACCTGCAGGTGCAACATTCTTCTGTACACCGCCGTAAACAACACCGAACTTTGAAACATCAAGCGGCTCTGAGAAGAAGCAGGATGAAACATCACAGATAAGAGGAATATCACCTGTATCGGGAATATAGTTGTACTTTGTACCGTAGATTGTGTTGTTCATGCAATAGTAAACGTAGTCAGCGTCCGGACGGAAGCTTTCACGTGTTGTTTTCGGAATGTACGAGAACATCTTATCCTCTGACGAAGCGGCAATCTGAACATCACCGTATTTCTTGGCCTCATTGAAAGCCATCTTTGCCCAACGACCTGATATGATGTAATCAGCCTTACCCGACTTATTCATAAAATTAAGAGGGATAGCTGCAAACTGTGTTGAAGCACCACCGTGAACAAAAAGGATTTTGTAGTTATCGGGAACATTGTAGAGCTCCTTTACGAGGTCGCGTGCACCTTCAATAATTGACTGAAAAACCTTTGAACGATGTGACATTTCCATAACAGAATGTCCGCATCCCTGATAGTCAAGCATTTCCGCTGCAGCCTGTCTGAGTACTGACTCAGGCAATGCAGAAGGACCTGCTGAGAAATTATAAACTCTTGCCATTAGTACTACCTCCAAATAAGTATGTAAAAAATTATATTCCTTTGTTACTTTATTGTCAATATTAAAACTTTATTTTTTATACATTTTATATGTATAATTTTCACATAATTGTGCATAAATCGGTTATTTTCAGGTAAATTATGTGTATACTGATAAATGTTAATTTTTTGTCAGAATTTTACTTGCAAAATTTCCTTTTTTGTTATAAAATAGTACACGAAAAAATTTGGCTTCGGCTTAATTGAAAGGATGAAAACAATGGAAGCACTTAACAAAATGACCGTTGAAGATCTTGAGGTTAGCGGTAAGCGAGTTCTCGTTCGTTGCGACTTCAATGTACCTCTTAAGGACGGCGTTATCACAAGCGACAAGAGAATTGTTGCTTCTCTCCCCACAATCAAGTATCTTATCGACAACAATGCAAAGGTTATCCTCTGCTCTCACCTCGGCAGACCGAAGGGTGAGTTCAAGCCCGAGTTTTCACTCGCTCCCGTTGCAGTTCGTCTTTCTGAGCTTCTCGGTAAAGAAGTTAAGATGGCAACAGACGTTGTCGGCGAAAGCGCACAGGCTCTTGCTGCAGGTCTTAATGACGGCGATGTTATGATTATCGAAAACGTTCGTTTCCACAAAGAAGAAACAAAGAACGATCCTGAATTTTCAAAGAAGCTTGCTGACCTTGCAGATCTCTATGTAAACGATGCATTCGGTTCAGCTCACAGAGCTCACAGCTCAACAACAGGTGTTGCAGATTACATTCCCGCAGCTTGCGGTTACCTCATCCAGAAGGAAATCAACTTCATCGGCGGTGCTCTCGCTAACCCGAAGCGTCCCCTTGTTGCTATCCTCGGCGGTGCTAAGGTTTCTGACAAGATTGGTGTTATCACAAACCTTCTTGACAAGTGTGACACAATCATCGTTGGCGGCGGTATGGCTTACACATTCATGAAGTCACTCGGCCACAACATCGGTACATCTCTTCTTGAGGCAGACCGTGTTGAAGATGCAAAGCAGATGATGGAAACAGCTAAGGCTAAGGGTGTTAACTTCCTTATCCCCGTTGATAACAAGGCTGGTAAGGAATACGATCCTAACACAGAAGCTATGATCGTAAACAGCGACGATATTCCTGACGGCTGGATGGGTCTTGATATCGGTCCCAAGACACAGGAAATGTTTGCAAACGCTATCAAGGGTAGCGGTACAGTTATCTGGAACGGACCTATGGGCGTTTCAGAGTGGGAGAACTTCGCTCAGGGTACAATCGCAGTTGCTACTGCTGTTGCTGAGTCAGGTGCAATCTCAATCATCGGTGGCGGTGACTCTGCTGCTGCTGTTCAGAAGCTCGGCTTCGCTGACAAGATGTCTCACATCTCAACAGGTGGCGGCGCTTCTCTTGAATTCCTTGAGGGTAAGGAACTTCCGGGCATCGTTGCTCTTAACAACAAATAATTGAAAGGACGTCACAAAGATGAATAAATCACTTCGTAAAGCAGTTATCGCAGGTAACTGGAAAATGAACAAGACTCCTGCTGAAACAACAGCACTCATCAACGAAATCAAGCCTCTTGTAGCAGACGCTGATTGTGACGTTGTTGTATGCGTTCCCTATATCGACCTTTTCGCAGCACTTGAAGCTACAAAGGGTTCAAACATCAAAGTTGGCGCTGAAAACTGCCACTGGGCAGCAAGCGGTGCTTTCACAGGCGAAGTTTCTGCTGAAATGCTTAAGGCATGCGGCGTTGACTACGTTATCACAGGTCACTCTGAGAGAAGAACTTACTTCGGTGATACAGACGTTACAGTGCGTGACAGAACAAGAGCTGCTCTTAACAACGGCATGACAGTTATCCTCTGCGTTGGTGAATACCTCGAGCAGAGAGAGCAGAACATCACAATGGAAGTTGTTGCTTCTCAGACAAAGATTGCTCTTGCAGGTGTTTCTAAGGAAGAGCTTGACAGAATCATCATCGCTTACGAACCCGTTTGGGCTATCGGTACAGGTAAAACAGCTACTGCTGACCAGGCTGAGGAAGTTTGTAAGGCTATCCGTGATCTTATCGAAGAGCTTTATGACAAGGAAGCTGCTGACAAGTTTGTTGTTCAGTACGGCGGTTCAATGAACGCTGCTAACGCTGACGAACTTCTCGGTAAGGAAGATGTTGACGGTGGTCTCATCGGCGGTGCTTCACTCAAGGCTCCCGATTTTGCAGCTATCGTTAAGGCAGCAAGCAAATAAGAAATAAACAATAACTCTATGGGACGCATCAAAGCGTCCCATAATTTTGAATGGTGATTGAATATGAAAAAACCTGTAGTTTTATGTATTATGGACGGCTTCGGCATCAACCCCGGTGATAAGGGTAACGCTATTGAAGCTGCAAACACACCCAACCTTACAAAGCTTTTCAACGAGAATCCGTTCACAACAATCGGTGCATCAGGTCTTGACGTTGGTCTTCCCGACGGTCAGATGGGTAACAGTGAGGTTGGCCATACAAACATCGGCGCAGGCCGTGTTGTTTATCAGATGCTTGTTAAGATTTCAAAGTCTATCACAGACGGCGATTTCTTCGACATCAAGGCTCTCAAGGATGCTTGTGAAAACTGCAAGAAGAACGATTCAGCTCTTCACCTTGTAGGTCTTCTTTCTGACGGCGGTGTTCATAGCCATATCGAGCATCTTTTCGGTCTTCTTGAAATGGCTAAAAAAGAAGGTCTCACAAAAGTTTATGTTCACTGCATTATGGACGGCCGTGACGTTTCAGTTACATCAGGTGTAGGCTTCGTTCAGGATGTTTACAATAAGACAAAGGAACTCGGTATCGGTGAAATTGCTACAATTTCAGGCCGTTACTACGCTATGGACCGTGACTTCGCCTGGGACAGAGTTGAGAAAGCTTACGCTGCTATGGTTTACGGTGAAGGCATTCAAGCTGACTGCGGTAAGGTATCAATGGAAGAGTCTTACGCAAACGGCGTAACAGACGAATTCATCGTTCCGACAGTTCTTAACAAGGAAGGCACAATCAAGGCTAACGACAGCGTTGTATTCTTTAACTTCCGTCCTGACCGTGCAAGACAGATCACAAGAACATTTGTTGACGAGTCTTTTGACGGCTTTGAGAGAAAGAACGGCTTCTTCCCGCTCAACTTTGTCTGTATGACACAGTATGACGAAACAATGCCGAATGTTACAGTTGCTTTCCCGCCCGAAGAGCTTACAATGACAATGGGTGAATATCTTGCTTCAAAGGGTATGACACAGCTTCGTATCGCTGAAACACAGAAATACGCTCATGTTACATTCTTCTTCAACGGTGGTGAAGAGAAGACATTTGAGGGCGAGGACAGAATTCTTATCCAGTCCCCCGATGTTCCGACATTCGACCTTCAGCCTGAAATGAGTGCTTACCCTGTATGCGATGCAGTTGTTGAGCAAATCAAGTCAGGCAAGTACGATGCCGTTATCCTCAACTTTGCTAACTGCGATATGGTTGGTCATACAGGTGTATGGGACGCAGCAGTCAAGGCAGTTGAGGCTGTTGACGAGTGTGTAGGCAAGGTTTGCGATGCAACACTCGAAATGGGTGGCGCTGTGCTTATCACTGCTGACCACGGTAACGCTGACAGAATGATCGGTGACGACGGCAACCCGTTCACACCTCACTCAACAAACCCCGTTCCTTTCTGCGTAGTTGGTTATGACTGCGAACTCAAGGAAACAGGCAGACTCGCTGACATTGCTCCGACAATGCTTACAATCCTCGGTCTCGAGCAGCCCAAGGAAATGACAGGCGAAACAATGATTAAATAATCATAACTGATATAAAATAATCTCTCCATCCGGATAACCGGACGGAGAGATTATTTTTATACGATGAACTACCCTTGTGGGTTTACGAGAATGTCCGCTTCTTGTGCTTTATCGGTAAAGCTGTTGTTCTTCCACCATGACCAGACGGCTGTTACAACCGTGAATATATACGATGCCCACTGTGTCCACTGCTCAAGTTCGATTTCGGTCTTTGTGATACCAAACATCACAAGTGCCTGATTACTGAGGGCAAGTAAAAGAACAATGGTTCTTACCCATGTCTGCACGGACACGCCTTTTAAATTGAGCTTTTTCATTTTATTATCTCCTCCCTGAGTTCGTCTATTCTGTGGTGTGCTGATTTAGCTGAACTTTCTACCTGAAACATTCTTTCAACAAGATTATTATGCTTTGAAACCTTCTGTTCAAGCTGTTCAATGCGGTAAACCGTAAGTCGGTTTGCAGCAAGTATTCCACCGAGTGACCCGACGAGCGTACCTGCAAATGCGATGAGTGCCGTTAAGATATCTGTCAAGTTGTCACCGCCTGTACGCAATAATCAAGGCATATCCACCCTGACGGAATCTTGCCCCAATTTTCACTCACGGCAGACACCGTGCAGACGCATCCTTTAACAAGACCATCGGCAGATTTGCCCGAATTGAGTTTCTTTATCTGCTCCTGTGCGTTGGCCGTGAGTGCCTTGAAACGCTTATACGAATGCTTGGTTGACGGATCACTTCTGACACGAAGAAGATTAGCCGTAACTTTATAAGTTCCGTTTTTGTAAACTGACGGTTCTTTGTAAGAAGCTGCAAACTTTTCAGGGTCTTCATATTTGTCTGTTGTAAGATCTTTTACCGCCAGGTGCAGATGCACACCGGTTGCCTTTCCCGTTTTACCCGTGTAGCCGAGAAGTGTACCCTTTGCCACCTTCTGCCCTGACTTGACAGCAACACTGTCAAGATGATAGTGAAGTATTCTTTTGTTTATACGCGGATACTTTACCCAGACATACAGTGCACCGTCGTTTGTTTTACCGCAGCTGAGCACAGTACCGTCTTCAATCGCGTACTGTGCAAGCTTCTTTCCCCCTGTGCCGTAATCCGTTCCGTAATGAAACGGATTCGTCGCACCTGCCGAAGTGTTAAGCACGGTACGTTTGCCGTATTTAGAAGTTATGTAATGGCTTTTGCCGTTAAAAATTATATTTGTTATTTTGCTCATTTATTACTCTTTCCTTTACTGATTTCATATTCCCTTAAGATTGCCGCAAAATTCTTAAACAGTGTAAAATCATCCTCGCCTCTTCCCCTGCTTTCTTCAACCTGTTTTGCAAGACGAAGTGCAAGAAAAAGAGACGAGATTTCCATTTCAATATCAATCATTGTATTCGGAGTCCTCTTCAATCCACAAGCCTGCTTCACCTATTCCCTCATGGATACGGTGTGCGACTAAATTCGTTGTTATCACAACACCGTCCTCGTTTACACCGTAAACTCCGATTTTAAGTATACCCTCTGTGCGCATACAGTCTGCAGGGATTTTGCATGAACCGTCGATTAGTCCGACACGGTATGCATCTGAGTTTTCACGCATAAAAACTGCAGTTTTTTCAAAGGAATCCCACATACTGTCAAAAACAAAAGTGCAGGTGTCGAAGTCAACACTGCCGCCCGTTGTGTAGGTGTCTCTTGCAATTTCGAGTCGGTTTTCCGTTACATCTAATGTGATATCGTTCACGCTGACATCACCTCACAATCTTTTTCGTAGTAATTTTTCAGCGTGTACGCAGTATCGAGTATATCTCTCTTCTGGTCATAAAAAATTGTGAGCTTACGCTTTATTTCATAAGTACGCAGGTAATCCCTTGATTTGTATGCTTCCTGAAGCTTTTTTCTGTATTTTGCTATAAGACAGGCAATATCCTCTGCCGCCTTAAAATAATCCTCACTTAATTCTGTAAGACTTCTTTCCATTCATATCTGTCCTTTCCCTTTACAATGCTTAAGTTTAGTTCGACGTTAAAGACCCTCGAAAAGCGTTGGATGTAATCGAGAGTAGGTTTTATCTGTCCGCTTTCGATTTTTTCAAGCTCTTTTGCAGTAATGCACATTGCCTGAGCTGCACATTCAGGCGTTACTGCTTTTGAGAGACGTATATTGGTAAGTACGGCAGGAAGAGTATCAGCCTCACCTGCCCTCGCCGAACAGATTTTCATAGTTTCCCTGAAAACGATTGGCGCGACCTGCACACAGGGCAAGTCGCTGAAATAAGTTACAAGTGGTGTAAGCAGTTCTTTGATTGTGTCGTTTGCGCGTGTGAGTGTACGGTAAACATTTGATTGAGATACTCCGAGTTCACGCGCTATCTGAGAAGTGTTTTTGTCCGAAAACCAGAACGCCTGCACAACTGTTCTTTGGGTTTCCGTAAGTTTTGTTTCGATTATGTTTTCTACAAGCTTTGCCATGCCGATTTTGCGTACTCTTTCAATAAGGCTGTCCACACTTTCTAATGCCTCATATTCATCAAGATTGCACAAACGCATACACCGCAGGGCTGTCGTTGCCTCCTCAACAGATATCACTGTATCAGAAATTGTATTCATTTTTTCCTCCCTTCGCCGAATTTTTCTCCGCCAGAACTACACTTTTGTTGTAGTTCACTTATTATTGTACGAACATTTGTTCGGTTTGTCAATAGTTTTTTCAAATAAAAAAGCCTTGCAAGGATAAACCCTGCAAGGCAATTTATTCAAATCAATCAGTATACGCTTCCTTAACTGCGTAATAAGCAGGCTTCGGATTACCTTCGTAATCTACAAGTCCCCACTTTGTTTCAACGGGACAATCTACCTGACCGCAGACATAGCAGTCACCGCTATCCTGCCAACAGTAAACAAAGCAACCGATGAGATAATCGAGCTTTCTGATTTTCGGGATAAGATACTCGAAAAATTCACCCTGACCTTCCGGTGTATGAGGATACTTGTAAAGTCCGAAACCTTCCTGAAGCTCTGTGAAAATGTGGTTACTGTACTCACCGTCAAATATGAGCGATGCTTTTTCTTCTGCCGTTCTGTCACTGTAGTTTTCAATAATTTCTTCCTTAAGATCTATCGGAAGATTATTGATGAACTCATCAATGTTTTCTCTTGCGTCTTTTTCGCTGTCAAATCCGTAACCCTTGAGAATTTCTGCTTTTTCATCCTTGGTCTTGGGCTCACCGAGACCGATATAACCGAATTCACAAAGGATAATCGGCTTCTGAGTTACTTTACGGACAAAGTTAAGAATTGTTATAAACTGATCAGGAGTCTTAAGTACCGGCTCAAAGCAACCCATATACATATCAACACCGACATAGTCGCAATACTTGTGATATTCCATCATCTTGAACGGAAGAGTTGCAATTGAGAGACCACCGAGGTTGTAGCCGATAAGAATATCCTCACGGATGGGATACATAGCCTCAAGCTGCATACCGATAAAGTCAGCGGCTTCGTCAAGTGTGAGAGGGAGAGTGAATCGGTCGATACCCATTTCGTTTGTAATCTGGAATGCGCCGACAATACCTCTGAGGTCATTCATATAGAAACGTGCGATAGCCTGAATCTCATCTCTGTTTTCGGGATCGCGAGGGTCAAGTCCGTATTCAATATAATCATCGGGATACGGTGTGATACCAAAAATTCGGACACCGTTATCAACATATTCCTGAGCTTCCTTCTTCCATCTGAGGTAACTCATTGAAATATTTCCGTCACTATCATACGGGAACGGAATATCGTCACGGAACCATTCAATGTTTGCTTCATTAAGCAAATCGTACTGAGGTTCAGCGTGGCAGACACCCTTCATAAAGCCGTCAACCTTTTCTTCAGCTACAGGAATTTCTTTATCAAGAAAAGCAAAAGGATTCCATGTAATCATCGTTAATAACGGAGTGATAATTGTTAATAACAAAGCTATAATTTTCATAATGTTACCTCTTTTATTACAATTTTGATACATTGTAACACGCTAAACATAGTAAATCAACAACATTCAGGAAAATTTAGTTCGTTTTTAGACATAATATCTATTTTGTGTAGAAAAAAGAGGTAAGCCTTACGACTTACCTCTTGAGATTGAATAATTTAATTATTCGTTGATAGCTGTAACAACGCCTGAACCAACTGTACGGCCACCTTCACGGATAGCGAAACGAAGACCTTCTTCGATAGCGATCGGAGTGATGAGCTCAACGTTCATTGTAACGTTGTCACCAGGCATACACATTTCAACGCCTTCAGGAAGGTTGATAACGCCTGTAACGTCTGTTGTTCTGAAGTAGAACTGAGGACGATAGTTGTTGAAGAACGGTGTGTGACGGCCGCCTTCATCCTTATTAAGAACGTAAACCTGACCTGCAAACTTTGTGTGCGGCTGAATTGAGCCGGGCTTTGCAAGAACCTGACCACGCTCGATGTCTGTTCTCTGGATACCACGAAGGAGAGCACCGATGTTGTCGCCTGCCTCAGCATAGTCGAGGAGCTTACGGAACATTTCGATACCTGTAACAACAGTCTTTCTCTTCTCTTCTGTAAGACCAACGATTTCTACTTCTTCTGAAAGCTTGAGCTGACCACGCTCAACTCTACCTGTAGCAACAGTACCACGACCTGTGATTGTGAAAACGTCTTCAACAGGCATGATGAAGGGAAGGTCTGCCTTACGATCCGGTGTGGGGATGTAAGAGTCAACAGCGTCCATGAGCTCCCAGATAGGTGCAAGCTCAGCTGCTGATGTGTCGCCACCTGCATACTCAAGAGCCTTAAGAGCTGAACCCTTGATGATCGGTGTGTCGTCGCCGGGGAACTCATACTCGCTGAGTGTCTCACGGATTTCCATTTCAACGAGTTCGAGAAGCTCTTCGTCGTCAACCTGGTCGCACTTGTTCATGAATACGATGATGTAGGGAACGCCAACCTGACGAGCAAGAAGGAGATGTTCCTTAGTCTGAGCCATGGGGCCGTCTGTTG
Source organism: Acutalibacteraceae bacterium (assembly GCA_045648745.1). Classification (GTDB taxonomy): domain Bacteria; phylum Bacillota; class Clostridia; order Oscillospirales; family Acutalibacteraceae; genus CAG-488. Next base: position 12,580 of record JAZROM010000097.1, read on the forward strand.
CAGCGATAACGAGGATAGCACCGTCCATCTGAGCAGCACCAGTGATCATGTTCTTGATATAGTCAGCATGGCCCGGGCAGTCAACGTGAGCGTAGTGACGTGTCTCTGTCTCATACTCAACGTGTGATGTGTTGATTGTGATACCACGCTCTCTCTCTTCA
>JAZROM010000098.1:0-31699 GCA_045648745.1 Acutalibacteraceae bacterium
CCGAAACCGTATCAACAGACTTTGATACTGCTGACAGACTTTACTTCGAGCCCCTCAACGACGAGGACGTTATGAACGTCATCAAGGTTGAAAACCCTGTAGGTGTCGTTGTTGCATTCGGCGGTCAGACAGCTATCAAGCTCACAAAGTTCCTTGACGAAAGCGGAATTAAAATCCTCGGTACATCTGCTGAGGGTATCGACGTCGCAGAGGACAGAGAGCGTTTTGATGCACTTCTTGAATCATTCAACATCAGAAGACCGAAGGGTCAGACTGTTATGAATGTTGACGAAGCACTTAAGGCTGCTGACGAGCTCGGTTATCCCGTACTTCTCCGTCCGTCTTATGTTATCGGCGGTCAGAATATGACAATCGCATATAACGAAACAGACGTACGTATCTATATGGACATTATCCTCGCACAGAAGATTGAAAACCCCGTACTTGTCGACAAGTATATGATGGGTACAGAGCTTGAGGTTGACGTTATTTCTGATGGTAAGGATGTTCTCATCCCCGGTGTTATGGAGCATATCGAACGTGCAGGTGTTCACTCAGGTGACTCTATCGCAGTTTATCCTCCGTTCAACATCCCCGATAAGATGCTTGACAGAATCGTTGAATGCTCAACAAATCTTGCTCTTGCACTCGGTACAAAGGGTCTTGTTAACATTCAGTACCTTATTTACCAGAACGAACTCCACGTTATCGAGGTTAACCCCCGCGCATCACGTACAATTCCTTACATCAGTAAGGTTACTGGTGTTCCGATGGTTGAACTTGCAACAAAGGTTATGGTAGGTACTCCGCTTAAGGAGCTTGGCTACGGTGTCGGTCTTTACAAGATTCCGCCGTACTTTGCAATCAAAGTTCCCGTATTCTCATTCGAGAAACTCAGCGACATCAACTCCGAGCTTGGTCCGGAAATGAAGTCAACAGGTGAAGTTCTCGGTATCGGCAGAACTCTTAACGAGGCACTCTTCAAGGGTCTTGTTTCTGCAGGCTTCAAGGTAGGTCTTGAAAGCACATACCACGACAAGAAATATAACGCAGGTGTTCTCATCAGCGTTCACGATAAGGACAAGCCCGAAATCGTAGGCATCGCAAAGAAGTTTGCTGACCTCGGTCTCAAGATTTACTCAACTGCAAAGACAGGTGTCGGCCTCCGTGCGGCAGGTATTGAGGTTGAAACAATCGGTGACTTCAACGATTGCAGTGCTGTTCTTGATGTTCTTGAAACAGGTAAGATCGACTACATCGTATACACAGGCTCAACAAAGCAGGCAACAATCCAGAACTTCATCAAGGTTCATCGCCGTGCTGTTCAGCTTTCAATCTGTACTCTTACTTCTCTTGACACTGCAAACGCACTCTGCGATATTCTTGCAAGCCGTTTCACACAGAGAAATACAGAGCTTGTTGACATCAACAACCTCCGTGAGGAGAAGATGCAGCTTAAGTTTACTAAGATGCAGGCAACAGGTAACGATGATATTTACTTCAATAACTTCTGCAAGATTATTCCTTCACCCGAGTCACTCACAGTTAACTTCACTGACCGTCACTTCGGTATCGGCGCAGACGGTGTAGTTCTTCTTGAGGGCTCAGATATCGCAGATGCAAAGATGGTTGTTTATAACAACGACGGTACACAGACCCGTATGGCTGCTAACAGCATCCGTTGTGCTGCAAAGTATCTTTATGATAACGGAATTGTACCGAAGACAAATATGACAATCGAAACAAGCTGCGGTGTTATGAAGGTTAAGCTTTACACATTCAACGGTGAGGTTCGTTCAGCTACTGTTGATATCGGTAAGCCTGACTTTAACCCTGCAACAATTCCGATGAATATCGATGCAGACAACGCAATCGGTTACGAAACAGAGATTGACGGTGAGAAGATGACTCTCAACTGCGTATCTGTAGGTAACCCGCACTGTATCGTATTCAGAGATGACATCGACTCAATGAACCTCAACGAGTTCGGTGACAAGATCAGAAACTCAGATCTTCTTCCCGAATACATCAACACAGGTGTTGCTCGAGTTATTGATAAGAACACAATCAAGCTCAGATGTTACGAGCGTGCAGTCAACGGCGAAAGCCTCAGCTGCGGTGCATCTGCAGCGGCAACTGTTGTTGTTGCAACTGAACTCGGTATGTGTAAGAAGGGTGAAGATATCACGGTTAAGATGCCGGGTGGTGACCTCGTAATCACTTACACAGATGAAACAATCCTTGTAAACGGTGATACACACAAGGTTTACGAAGGCGTTGTAGAGTATTAATTCTTATAAATTTTCAAAGGCTGTCGCGTTTGCGGCAGCCTTTTTCGTTGGATTGACACTTTTTAATACCGCCATCTGTTACGGTTGCAGTGTTACAAAATCACTGAAAAGTCAAATTTATCTTGATTTAAAATAGTATAAATGTTATAATAAACTGCAATTATTTTACATTGGAGGCATAGTGATGAAATTGAAAAAAGTTTTATCGGTTTTCCTTGCGCTCACATTTATTTTCAGTCTGAATGTGATGTCAGCAACACAGCCGACCTTGCAGAAAATTTTCAAAGACATTTTCTCCGTAGGTGCAAGTGCCATTGAGGATGCTATTATGAAATACGCTCCTGCAGGCACAGAAGATCTCGCTCTTAAGGCAAGTGTAACTGCATCAAGCTGTTATTATTCTGCCGACGGCAAGTGGCATCTTGACAGAATTAATGACGGTGAATTCAGATTCAACGGTGTTGATGCCGGTTTCAGTACATCTACCACTGAGGTGGCGTACAACGACAATATGACCGAAGAACAGAAGCAGGCTGCGGTTAATGAATCAAAAAACAAAGAATTCACAATGACATTTGACCTGGAAGGCTTCTATAATATCAGCCGTATAGCTATGTTTAAGTTCGGAGCATTCCCGGACACCTTCGAGCTTCAGGTGTCGGTAGACGGCGAAGAATATAAAACAGTTGCATCCGAAAGCGGATACGCAGGGTATAATAAGGAAGCACTTGTATTTAATTTTGAAACTGAAAGAGTACGCTTTGTGCGTCTTTACGTTACAAAGAGAGGTAACCTCGACGGCAACAACATCCACTTTGTTCAGCTTAACGAAATCGGTATTTACGGTACTCCTGCGGCACCGACAAACACCGACCTCGATATCAACTCCTATGCTCCCGAGCATTGTATCAATCTTGCTCCCGAAAGCACGATAACTGCACCGGGCAGCTATGAGTCAGGTGACGGATTGTGGGGCGTTGAAAACCTCAATGACGGTGATGCCTCACGTAACGGCGGCTTTACAATTTTTGCAAACAATGCCTCAAACATTGATTTCAACCTTGGTAGCATTGCTGATGTTAAAAGAGTTGTTATTTTCCCCAATGGTGTTGCACCTAAGACGGTTGAAATCCGAACATCATATGACGGTGTGAATTATAAGACTGTCAAGACTGTAACAATACCCGAAAGTGTTTATCAGCACAACGGAAATACGGCTGATGAAAATAAAGTATTGAATTACTTTACATTCGATTTACCCGAAAACACATTTGCTTCGCATGTACAGTTGTTGGTTACCGAAAGATTTGCTGCGGGCGACAATATGGTACAGTGTGCAGAAATTGCTGTTTACGGTGTCAAGAACATTTTTGAGGCGAAACTCACAAAGCCAAGCATTAACTTGCTTCTTAACGACACGCTTACTCTTGAATGGCAGACAAAAAGACAGAATACATATCTTGGCTACGAGCACAAAATTGAATGGTCATCCAAGGATGAATCTGTTGCAACAGTTGACAAAAACACAGGTTTGGTAACAGCTAAGGCTATCGGTAAAACCAAGGTTGTTGCTACAAACACATTGTTGGGTTGCTCTGCAGAAGTTGATGTAAATGTCTGCGAGAAGTTGCCCTACAAGCGCGATAATATCACAATTTCTGCTTTCTCTCCTCCGACAGGCAAGCTTTTCACTAACGAGCATTACGCAACAGTAGCGGCAGCAGATATTGACTTGCTTATTAACTCCTATAATGTTACATCAGTTGAAGATAACCTTAAAATGCTTGAGTTTGCACGTAACAACGGTATGAACTCAATCGTTGCCGACAGCAGATTCTGGAATGTAAAAGAAAACGTTCCAAAAGAACTTGCTGAAGAAGTTTATCAGGATTACAAGGGTATCTCAAACCTTGAGGGTGTATATCTTTTTGACGAGCCGTGGAATCCGAATATCTATGCTGAGTCTGCAAAAAATCTTGCAGAGGTAATGCCGCGCAGCTTTGTTTACCTTAACTTCTTCCCCGGATACATCTATAATTCATTCGAGCAGTACGAATACACTTACGACGATCTTGCAGCACTTACAGACGGTAAGGTTGACCTTATGTTTGACGTCTATCCGTTTATGGCTGACGGTTCAACAAACTATAATTATTTGTTTAACTGTCTTGAATCAATCCGCCGTTCAGGTCTCAAGTACGATATAAATACAGCTGCTTGTATGCAGACACACGGTTACGGCCCTGCAAACGGTAATCTTACACACAGAGACCCGTCATTTACGGATATGCGTTATCAGGGTATGACATATCTTGCGTATGGTATCAAGCACTTGTCTTACTGGAAATACAGTTCATCTGCATCTGTAGGAACAGAAAAGCACAACCTCGGCGCTATTGACCTTGACGGTAACACAACACCTGTATACGACAGAATGAAGGCTGTAAACCCGATTTTGCATACAGTTGGTGAGAAGGTTTACAACTGTGATGCAAGAGAGGTTTATATCACAGGTGCAAACCTTTACGGACAGAAGACTGTTCCGTCAACATTCTTTGTTCAGCCGGGCAATGCTTCACAGAATCTTGTTTTCTCATATCTCAGAGATAAGGATACAGGCAGAAATTACCTTATGGTTGTCAACAGCGATCTTGCAAACACTGTAACTGTACCTCTCAAATTTGCAAGCGGTATCAACTATATCGAAGTTCTCGATAATTACACAGGATCTTGGTCAGGCGCTTCAATCAACGGTAACTACAGCGTTACACTTGAAGCAGGTGACGCAGCCCTCATTGCACTTCCTGAAAACTACCGTTACGAGGAAGCTGCAGCTGCTGCAGGTACAAACCCTGCTTACCATAAGACTGTATACGGTAACAGCTCACTCGGTACACCCGGCACAAGAGACGACAAGCTTCCCGGTTGGTACCTCAGCTGTCTTACAGACGGTTATACCGATGCGAATCCGACCCAGGGTCTCAACGGTTGGTGTTCAGAGCTTAAGGATGCATCCTTTGAGACTTATGTAAAGGTTGACCTTGGCGAAGAGAAATACATCAGTACATTGTCACTTTATGCAGTTTCCCAATCAACAGGATATGCAGACTACTTCCCCAAGGCATACACTGTAAGTGTATCGACAGACGGAACAAGCTGGACACCTGTTGCAGCCGAAATAAATGCAAATGTTGCAGGCTCGGTAACATATAATTTCGATTCAATTGCCGCACGTTATATCAAGGTTGATATAACAGAAATGAACGCAATTGACGGCAAATATGCCGCTGCTATTTCAGAAATCGAAATCAACGGCAAGCCTCAGATTGTAAGATATAAGGTGGTCGCAGACGGCACACGAGGCATCTATGCATATATGTACTGCGATAACACAACTTATGTCAGAACACCGTCATGGACAGATTACAACGGACGTGATGACCTTATCTGGCATGAAGGTGAAAGCGGCAACTGGACTATTAACGGCTTTAAGTATAATTTCAGAACATTTATCCCTGTTTCTGAGCATAATAACGAATACGGCACATATACTATTCACCTTTATGCTTATAATGATACTGATGAGACATCAAGGGGTACAGCCTTTACGTTCGGTTCAACGGCTTTGTTCGATTATAACTACGATGATGTTCAGAAAAACCTTATAATCGGACTTGATACAATCGGTGAGGGCTCAGGTATAACTGCACGCTACGATGCAAGTGATGACACTATCACACTCAACGGTACACTGTCCTCAAGTGTTGAAATCAAAACAGGTATACCGTTTAACGAAGATATCCGTAAGGGTGACATAATCCGCGTTACTGTTGAAGATGTAAGCGGAACAATGACAGACGCTACTCTCGTAACAGAGTTTTATAATGACGGAATGAAGGCACCCGGCGGAATCAGAACCTTTGTTGATATGTATACTCCGGGCACCTACAACATCACAGTCAAGACTGACAGTGTTGCAGATGAAGTATCATCATTCAATTTCTGGATATACAAAAGTGAAAGAACAACTGTTTTTGATAATTTTAAATTCAGACTTAAGGTTGAGGTTGCCAAGGGTGATTATGCTTATTCTCCGTCAGGTAAGGCTGTCGGCTATAACGAAAGTTTCGGAACACTTCCTATACCTGAAACACGTGAAGATTATGACTTTATAGGCTGGTTTACAGAACCGACAGGCGGCGAGCAGGTTACTGCTTCAACAGTAAATAAAGCCGTATCTGCAATCACACTCTATGCTCAGTGGAAAGAAAAAGAAGTTGATTTCTTCTACGGAGTACATCCGGGTATAATTGCTGAAGAACTTGAAAAGGATTATCTCAGCTTTGAAAATGCAGTTTACGAGTATTCAAACGTAAATGATACAGAGCATCTCGGTACAGGCACACTCATCACCGTAAAGGACAAGACAACAGGTGATAAGCTTGCCAAGTACAGACTTGTTATCTTCGGAGACGTCAACGGTGACGGCTGGTATGACGGACAAGATGCTGTATATGTTGATGCTATTTTCAATAAAATGCTCACGGCAGATGATATCGGTTCAGCTAAAATGAGAGCCGCAGACTGTAACCACGACGGCGTGGTCGATGTTCTTGACCACAGAATTCTTCGTGATGCGGGACTTCTTCTGAAGAATGTCAACCAGACACTCCCGACTCAAGAGCTTATGACAACTGCAGAATGGCAGGCATATTCAGCAGTGATTGATCAGGAGCCTGAAATTGTGGAGCCTGAATCACCTGAACAGCCTGTGGAACCTGAAGAGCCGCAGGAAGATGTTTGCTTTATTGTAAAGTTTTTCAGACGCATCATTAACTTTTTTGAAAAGGTTTTTTCATTCATTTTCTGAAATAAGAACGGTGACTTCGTAAGAAGTCACCGTTCGACCTTTTTATGTTGACATTACATTTTGTTTGGTATATACTTCTTTAGTATTTTAATCAGGAAAAGAAGATTTTGCTATGAAAAACTATGTTCTTAAGAAAATTTCAGCTGTCATTCTCGCGATGATACTTGCGTTCAGTGCGTTTTCGGCAGGTGTATTTATGACTTCTGCTGCGCCCGTTTTCGGTGACCTTGACAATAACGGTCAGGTCAATTCCACGGATGCGCTGTTTATCCTGCAGATAACCGTCGGACAGAAAGAAAAAACAGAAGAAATAGTTTTCTGCGGTGACGTTGATGTGAACGGAGATGTCAACTCAAGCGACGCATTGCTCGTTCTGAAAAAATCAGTCGGTCAGGAAATAAAGCTGTCAGACTTTTCAATCAGCACAGATAATGCAACTGTAAGTGTCGGCTATGAGATTCAGCTTTCAACGGTTGATATCAGACCGAGACTTGCTGAAAACACAACTGTTGAATGGTCAGTTTCGGATGACAAAATTGCAACGGTTGATGCCGAGGGTAGGGTTAAAGGTATTTCGGCAGGAACGGTTACCGTAAAAGCTAAATCAACTGACGGCTCGGAAATTGAAAAGACAGCCACTGTCAATGTTGTTAATCTTATTGAGTCTGTCAAGGCAGAAAAAACTTCGGTTATTCTTGAACAGGGCTCTTTATATGAACAGAACCTGACCTTTGCACCGTCAGAGAACATCAACAGTAAAATGAATTGGGTATCTTCAAATACGGATATCGCAACCGTTGATGAAAACGGTGTTATCAAGGCCGAACGAATCGGTACGGCTACTGTTACGGGAACGACGACCGACGGGACAAATAAGTCGGTTTCATGCAAGGTTACCGTAGTTGCAATGACCATTCCTTATGTTAATCAGATGCCGAAATATCCTACAGGTTGTGAAGCGGCATCCTGCTGTATGCTGCTGAGATATTACGGATTTGATATCGACATGGATCAGATGGTTGAAATCATTCCGCGTAAGAATCTGTACAAGAAGAACGGTAAGACTTACGGGCCTGACATCAACGAAATGTTTGTCGGTGACCCGAGATATACTTACACAAGCTCAACTCCGGGCTACGGTGTATTTTCTCCCGCAGTAACAAAGGCTTTGCAGACTGCGATTGATGAACTTGGCGGAGGATATACTGCTGTTAAAATCAGCGGATGTTCATTTACTCAATTGCTCAGGTACATCAAAGACGGTTCACCCGTAATAGTATGGGCAACATATAAAATGCAGAATTCGACTACGGTAAATGCCTGGTACATCGAGGGAACAGGCGAGTATTTTGAATATCCCAGAGGAACGCACGTTATGATTCTGTCGGGTTATTCGCCTACAACCGTTACAACGGTTGACCCTTACAATAACGGTGTTCTTACTTTTGCGATGAGCAAATTCAAGGCAAAATGGGAACTTCTCGGTCAGCAGGCGGTAGTGCTTGTCAAAAACAAATAAATTATTGACAATTAAACGGTTTAGTGATATCATTCACTTAATAACTGTGACGAAGAGGGCAGAGTCTGCCGTTTAAAGAGAGCCGACGGTTGGTGCGAGTCGGTAACGAATGTCTCAATGTCTATGGCTTCCGAGTTGAAGGTCTGAAACTTAAGTAGGGCTTTCCGTGTTATCGCGTTAAGATATAGGACTTGTCAGAGTCTAAAGGTGGCAGTATACACTGCAATTTGAGTGGTACCGCGGGTATTTTATCCCGTCTCAAAGTTTTCTTTGGGACGGTTTTTATTTTTTTACGAGAGAGGTATTTTTATGAGCGATTTAAGAATTGAAACCAAATGCGTTCAGGGTGGTTACACACCGGGTAACGGTGAACCCAGACAGATTCCTATTATTCAGAGTACAACTTTCAAATATGCTACAAGCGAAGATATGGGCAAGCTTTTTGACCTTGAGGCTTCAGGCTATTTCTACACAAGACTTCAGAATCCCACAAATGATGCAGTTGCAGCAAAGATCTGTGAGCTTGAAGGTGGTACAGCAGCGATGCTTACATCATCAGGTCAGGCAGCATCATTCTATTCAATTTTTAACCTTGCATCCTGTGGCGATCACGTTGTTTCTTCTTCTACAATTTATGGCGGAACATACAATCTTTTCGCAGTTACAATGAAGAGAATGGGTATCGAATTCACATTCGTGGATCCCGATTGCTCAGATGAAGAACTCGAGGCAGCTTTCCGTCCGAACACAAAAGCCGTTTTCGGTGAAACAATTGCAAATCCCGCACTTAACGTGCTTGATATTGAGCGTTTTGCAAAGGCTGCACACGCTCACGGTGTACCTCTTGTTATCGATAATACTTTTGCAACACCTGTTAATTGCCGTCCGTTTGAGTGGGGCGCAGACATTGTAACTCATTCAACAACAAAGTATATGGACGGTCACGGTGCAGGCGTAGGCGGTTGTATCGTTGATTCAGGTAAGTTTGACTGGATGGCACACGCGGATAAATTCCCGGGTCTCTGCTCTCCCGACGACAGTTACCACGGAATCACTTATGCTGAAAAATTCGGTAACGCAGGTGCGTTTATCACAAAGGCTACTGCACAGCTTATGCGTGACTTCGGTTCAATCCAGTCTCCGCAGAATGCATTCCTTCTTAATCTTGGACTTGAAAGTCTCCACGTGAGAATGGCAAGACATTGCGAAAACGGACTTGCAGTTGCAAAGTTCCTTCAGTCAAGCGATAAGGTTGAGTGGGTAAAATATCCGTCACTTGAGGGTAATAAAGATTATGAACTTGCTCAGAAGTATCTTCCGAACGGCTCCTGCGGTGTTGTAAGCTTTGGTATCAAGGGTGGCAGAAAAGCAGCAGAAGTATTTATGAAAAACCTTAAGATTGCTGCAATCGAAACTCACGTTGCAGATGCAAGAACATGCTGTCTGCACCCGGCAAGCGCTACACACCGTCAGATGAATGACGCTGAACTTGCAGCAGCAGGTGTACCTGCAAACCTTGTCCGTTTCTCCTGCGGACTTGAAAGTGCCGAAGATCTTATTGAAGATATTGCACAGGCACTTGATAAAATTGTTGATTAAGAGTTGATTTATAATGCCGATTAAAATTCCGAACGAATTACCTGCCGTAAAGGTTCTTCATGACGAAAATATTTTCGTTATGACAGAAACCCGTGCGATAACGCAGGATATCCGACCGCTTAAGATTCTTCTTCTGAATCTTATGCCGAAAAAAATCGAAACCGAAACACAGTTTGCGCGTTTGCTCGGCAACTCTCCGTTGCAGGTTGAGCTTGAGCTTATTCACACAAGCTCTCATAAGTCAAAGCATACTTCTGCAGAACATCTTCTTACTTTTTACAAGACCTTTGAAGAGGTAAAGCATAAGAAGTACGACGGTATGATTATCACGGGTGCGCCTGTTGAGCTTATGCCGTTTGAAGATGTTGAATACTGGAACGAGCTTTGTGAGATTATGGAGTGGAGCAAGAAGCACGTTACAAGCACATTCCACATCTGCTGGGGAGCGCAGGCGGGTCTTTACTATCACTTCGGTATTGATAAGTACCGTCTTGATAAGAAGATTTCAGGTGTTTATCCTCATACGGTAGACTACAAGCGTTCAATCCTTTTTCGCGGATTTGATGACGCATTTATGGTGCCGCAATCACGTTATACAAGCGTAAAGCGTGAAGATGTTGAGGCAGTCAAGGAGCTTAAAATTCTTGCTTCATCAGAAGAAACAGGCGTTTATGCAGTCTCTACCGATAACGGTAAACAGATTTTTGTTACGGGACATTCGGAGTATGATGCAACAACCCTTCGTGACGAATACTTCCGTGACAGGGAAAAGGGTCTCGATATTCAGATTCCCAAGAATTATTTCCCCGATGATGACCCGACAAAAACCCCTCTTGCAACGTGGAGAGCACACGCAAATCTCCTTTTCTCCAACTGGTTGAACTACTTTGTTTATCAGACCACACCATATGATATCGAGGAAATCCAATAAATTAAGACTTCCCTGTGAAGCAAAGAACAAAACAAAAAATCGGCTTACAGTTGTAAGCCGATTTTCTTTGTTTTAGTCATTTCCGCAGGAAAGTCTGTTTGATTTTGGTTTAGCAAATTTACTGATGAGCAAAATCAATGCCATAAATATCAATATTCCCGTTGCAATACCGCACGAGTCAACAAACATATCAAAAACTCTGCACGCTCTGCCGGGTACAAAGTGTTGATGAATCTCATCACTGATTGAGTAGACTACGCAGGGGATAAAAGAAACGAAAAAGTTTCTTTTTTCAAAAGTGAAGTGAATTGCGCCTGTCATACAAAAGCCGAGTGCCGCGAATTCGGTGAAGTGGGCAAGCTTACGCAACGTGTTGTGCGAAATAAACTGTCCGATATACTCGATAATAAGCCCCAGTAAATTCTGACTCACTTGTTCGGATTCATCGGCTGTAGCGGCAGAAAACATAAAGATTACATACATTACCGCTACTGTCAGCAACCAGAAAATGACTGCAAGCGGTTTATTCCTTTTAATCAAAAACACTTTAATCAAGTCCTCCGTTTATAAAGCTGACGCTTTCAAGAGCAGAGGAGGGCACAAGTCCCGTTGCTTCTTCACCGATTGCGATGTAATCACCGTATGTGAAGAGAGGACAGAAAACTGCTTTGTCTGCGATGAGCTTCTCAGCAGATTTCAAACCTGCAAGAATTTCGTCACCCTGATATGTTGTCAGAATTTCTTCATAAAGTTTATCATAACCCGCATCAGAATAATTAAAGATGTTTTTGCTGTTGCCTGATGTGAAAAATTCAAGCGTGTCCGTAACATTTGCAGTTTCGGATTTGATTCCTGTTACTGCAATCTGATAATTGTCATCCTTAACCGCTTTTTTTAGGTCATCCGCACTCAGAATTTCAACTTTTGCAACAATTGCCGTGCTGAGGATTTTCTGCCAGGTCTGGATGACTTTCTGCATCTGTGCTGAGTATTCTTCGGTACAGATTATTTTTACACCTGCAGACTCGGATTCGAGTTCCTTAAGACCTGCCTGCCATAATTCAACGGCACTCTGTTCGTCGTAACCGAGGGGGGCATTGACTCCTGCTGCCTGACGGTAAGATTTGTTACCGAACCGGCAACACTCGGGGATGATGCCTTTCGCTGTTGCAATTGTATTTTCAGGTTTTTCAATCTTGTCTGAAGCAGTCATCATAACGAGTGCTTTTCTAAGACTTTCATTCTGCATAACACGGTCAGAACAGTTGAAAGCAAGACCGATAACTTCATTTTCTGTCACACTGCAGGATACTTTTCTGTTGTCACTCAGACCGTATGCTGCCTCGTCAGAAATATACGCACAGTGGTATGTCAGCTGCTTTAATTTTGAAACAACGGATTCCTCATCCTTGTTGATGTTGAAATAAACAGCAGTAGGCTTTACTTTCTGTGATCCGACATAACCCTCGTTTCTGTACATCACAAGTGAATTATCAACCGCCCAACGGGCAAGGTAAAACGGACCGTTGCAGAATGTATATTTCAGATCGAGACCGTATTTCGCGTGAGTCGCATTGAAAAACTCTTCGTTACACGGCATACACAGGGGAAGTGTAAGCACACGCAAAAAATCAGGATTTGCACGTTCGAGAGTGATAACCAAAGTCGATTCGTCAGGCGCGTTTACAGCAAGGGAAGATTTGTCTGCTTCGCCTGAATGAATCTGACGCGCATTTACGATGCAGTAAAGCTTTTCGGCATCGGGGGAATCAGTGGTTTTGTCAACGGCACGTCTTAATGCAAACTGAAAATCATAAGCAGTAACTTTTGTCTCGAAATTTTCAAGATAATTCTCGTCCTCAAGCACACCTTTGAAGGACTTGAGCAGCTGCCAGTTGGTATTTTCACGGAGCTTGAACGTGTACATAAGACCGTCAGGGGAAACGGTCCAGCTTTCGGCAACACCGGGGATGATTTCCCCGTTTTCGTCAAGTCTTACAAGACCCTCGTAGCAGTTGTTTACAATCAACTTTGCCTCGTCGGTTTCCGCAACCTGAGGGTCAAGGCACATCGGGTCATTTTTGATAGGCATAACAAGAGATATGTCTTCATCCTCGCCGCAAGCACAAAATGTGGTTATCAGCACGATAGCTATAAGAAAAAGTGAAGCTAGTTTTTTTATCATATCGAAACCTCTTTGGACATTCATTTTGTTTTGTAATGATATCTTGTTTTTATGAGAGATATTATAGCAAAAAACAAGAAAAAAAGCCACATATTTTTTGAATTTATATTGTTAATTATGAAAAAATTTGGTATAATACTCTAAATTTTTATTAAGGGGTGGTATTTTGGTTGACGCACTTGTTGTGGTAATTGCTGTACTTGCAGTTGTAATTGTTGTTTTGCTGCTTTCCCTTTTCAAAAAGCTGAAGCCAGGTGACGACAGCACAAAAAATGCAGAACTTGAGAAACAGATTTCTGCCCTTTCGATGTATCTTCAGAAAACCTCGGGCAGCAATGCCGAAGAGTTTGAGCGTAACCGTCGCGAGATGAATAATTCACTCCACCTTATGACGGGTAAGCTTGATGATATGACCAGGCAGAATTATGAAACTCTCATGAAACTCAATAAAGATATGACCGATTCACTGACTCTTATACGTACAAGCAGTGCAGAGCTTAACGAAAAGCAGACGCGCACTCTTGATGCAGCAATCGGAAAAATGCAGGAAAGCAACGAAAAGAAGCTTGATCAGATGCGTGAGACGGTTGACGAAAAGCTGACTGCAACCCTTGCAACAAGACTTGATTCTTCGTTCAAAACTGTTTCTGAACAGCTTGAGAATGTTTACAAATCTCTCGGTGAGATGAAAGAGCTTTCAAGCGGAGTAACAACCAACGTTACGGCACTCAATCGTGTTCTTACCAATGTCAAGGCCCGAGGAACATGGGCAGAGATTCAGCTCGAGGGAATACTTGATCAGACCATTCCGAATATGTATGTAAAGAATTATTCATCTGTTCCCGGTTCACGTGACCTCGTTGAGTTCGCAGTCAAGATTCCGTCAAGCGACGATTCTTCAAAGTTTACCTATCTTCCCATCGACTCAAAATTCCCGATGGAAGATTACAAGCGTGTTTGCGAAGCTGCAGACAACGCTGATGCGGTAGGACTTGCGGCGGCAAGAAAAGCACTTGAGGACAGAGTCTTGCAGGAAGCAAAGACAATCAAAAAATACATCAATGTTCCTGCAACCACACCGTTTGCGATTATGTATCTTGCGACGGAAGGCCTTTATGCCGAAATTACATCTTCAAGCTCAGGTATACTTGATAAAATTCAGCGTGAAAACATTATGGTCGCAGGACCTACAACAATAATTGCACTTCTTAACACACTCTCTATGGGCTTCAAAGCAGTTGCAATCAACGAAAAAGCTAACGAAGTTCGTCAGCTTCTTGCAGTTACCAAGGCGCAGTATGAAAAATTCGGTACAGTTCTTGATAAGGCAAGAAAGAAGATTGACGAAGCAGGTAAAACACTCTCTGAGGCTCAGGACAGAAACCGAATCATTCAAAAGCGACTCAAAAATGTTGAAGAGATTGATGCTTCTGCAGCCGATGATTACCTCGGAATTGAGAGTGGCGATATTTCGGATTTAATTTAATTTTTAAATATATACAAAGGAGAAGCGGAAATGAAAAAGACAAATCGCATCACAAAAAGAATTTTGTCTGTAGCACTTGCTGTTGTAATGCTTGTTTCTGTTGTGCCCTTCGGTGCAAATGCAGCAGACGTTATCAAAGCAGCTTTTGCCGAGACGAACACACTCAACTTTGCTGCGCTCTCGGATGTTCATTATTATCCGAAAGAGTTGACAGGTAACTATTGCGACGCATTTATGGACGCAATGGATATGTCAATCGGTAAAGAATCCTACGAGACTGAGGGTATTCTCAACTCAGCACTTGCTGCACTTGAAGAACACGCAAAGTCAAACGGTATGAAGTATGTTATCGTATCAGGTGACCTCACTTCAAACGGTGAATATGTTGCACATGAAAAATTTGCAGAGCGTATGGAACAGTTTGAAGAAGAAACAGGACTTAAGGTTCTTGTTATAAACGGTAACCACGATATCAACAGAAGTGACGTTGCTGTCACATACGAAAACGGATACAAAGAAAAGACAAGACCTATCACTCCTGAAGAGTTCCTTGATGTATACAAAAATCTTGGTTATGATCTTGCTTACCACTCATATGTACCCACAACAGGCAAGGGTAATATGCTTTCTTATTCTGTCCGTGATGACGGATACAGAATCATTATGATTGACTCAGGTAAATACAGTGAAGATCTCACAGATGACGGTACAGATATCGGTGAAACTTCAGGTGCAGTTTCAGAAGAGTTTACACAGTGGTTGTTCGATGAAATTGCAGATGCAAAGGCTCAGAACGAAACAGTTCTCGGTGTTATCCACCATAACCTTGTTCCTCACTTCCACAATGAGTACAAGATTATGCAGGGCTTTAACATTGACGGTTGGAAGGAACTTTCCGAAGAGCTTGCAGATGCAGGTATGAATTTTACCTTTACAGGTCACATTCATATGAATGATATCGCACAGACTGTATCAGATAACGGTGAGACTCTTACAGAAGTTTGTATGTCTTCACTCACATCTTTCCCGAACTATTTCCGTGAGTTTGAGATGACAACTGATAATACAGGTAAAACAGAACTTGACGTTGAAACTTACGACGTTGACTGTGTTCTCCCTGTAACAGTAAACGGTGAAACTTTTGAGCAGCCGTTCAGAATTGAATCAATCAAGCGTACATATTTTGACGAAAGAGGCTGTACAGGCTTCGCAAGTGATTTCCTTGGCGGTTATGTAAGACAGCTTGCTCCCGTCGTACAGGAAAAGGGTATTCTTGAAGCACTTAAGGTTGTATTCGGCCTTGATGTTGAAGAGCTTCTCGGCGGTCTTCTCGGTGAGGGTATCACACTCGGGCCTATCGGTATCCTTACAATGAAGAACGTTATGAGCTTCCTTGAGGATGTCGATGCACAGCTTTCAAAGCACTACTTCACAGACGAGGAAGCAACAATTGAGTATCTTATGAACTCAATCAACAAGCTTCTTTCAATTCAGGTTTCAGAGCTTCCGAACGACTCTTTCTATGATGAGTACGGACTCGGCAGCAAGACAGAGCCCGGCACATTGGACGACCTTGTTATGAATACAATTCTGTATGTATATCACGGCGCACTTGATCCGAGCACAGACGCATTTATGCTCGATGCTATCAACAACGTTGAAAACGGTGATGTTGCAGATCAGATGTTCTACGCTCTTTTCGACATTCTTGCAAACGATCTTCTGGTCGGTCAGCTTCTTGACGACCTTGAACTTAATGTTGACGAGCTCTTCCCGCTTGGTTCATTCGGTTTCCTTATCGGCAAGCTTCTCAACGGCGTATTGAATGTTATTTTCCTTGGTGATACAAGTATCCTTAATATCGCAGATACAGTTGCTCCTATCCTCAGCGCACTCGGTGTTATTGAAGGCGGTTCACTTATGGGTATTGTTGAACACCTTATGGATGAATACATCACTCCTTCATTCCTCGAGGGTATCGGTCATTCACTTGCAAACATTGTCCGTGATTTCGCATTCGACTATAACTTCGAAGACGATATGGATGCAACAATCGTTTATGACGGCAAAGTGGAAGTTGAGGCAACACGCGAGAATCATCGTCTTCCCACAACTGTTACAGTAACTCTCGGTGAGGATTCAACATCAAGAAACATCAGCTGGTACACAAAGTCTACTGTTATGGGCAGTGACCTTGAAATTCTTGAATATGCAGAGTCTCCGTCATTCAGCGGTGCAAACGTTGTTCCTGAGGGTGTTACAGTAACTGCAGACACTGAAAGAACAATCAGATCTTACCCCGGTATTGACTTCGGTCTCATCGGTATTATGCAGTACGAAATCCCGATGAACAGACATACTGTTACAGTTTCAGGTCTTGAAGCAGGTAAGAAGTATGTTTACCGTATCGGTGACGCTTCAAGAAACTGGTGGAGCGAAACAGGTACATTCACAATGGAAGACGGCGGTGACGAGACAACCTTCATCCACGTTACAGATACACAGTCAATGTCAAAGATTCAGTATGACCGTGTAGCAAAGGTTCTTGCCAAGGCTCAGGAGCTTTATCCTGAAGCAGGCTTCGTACTCAGCACAGGTGACAATGTTGACCACGGTGATAACTTCAATCAGTGGACATGGCTCCTCGACGGTTCATCAGACACATTTATGAATGTACCCTATATGTCTGTATCAGGTAACCACGAGGATATGGGTGAATATGCGATTGTAACAAACTTCACAATCTCAAACGCTCCCGAGCAGGATACAATCACAGGTGTTTACTATTCATTCGATTATAACAACACTCACACAGCAGTGCTTAACACAAACGACCTCAACGAGGACGAGGCTATCTCAGAAGAGCAGATCAACTGGCTCATCAACGATATGCAGTCAAGCGATGCTGACTGGAAGTTTGTAGCACTTCATAAAGCACCGTATTCAAACGGTTCACACTATGATGACGCTGATGTTATTCAGATCAGAGAACAGTTGTCAGTGCTTATGCCTGAACTCGATGTTGATATCGTTTTCCAGGGTCATGACCACGTTTACCTTCGTACTGATGCAATGATCGATAATAAGGTTGAGTCTGTAACAACATCAACCACAACCTTCAACGGTAAGGAATACACCGTTAAGGAAGATCCCGCAGGTTCAATCTACGCCATCGGCGGTTGCTCAGGCGTTAAGGTTTACAAGCAGAAGGATGCTGCTCTTACAGATGAACTCTTCCCGAGAGCAGAAGCGATCTATGATTTTGAATACTCAACATTCTCAGGTATCAGAATCGTTGGTGATACACTTTACTACGATGCTTATGAAGTTAACCCGGCTGACGGTGAGACAGAGGTTATCGACTCATTTGCAATCCGTAAGAATCTCAATCCCGACGACACAACAACAGACGACGGTGATGACGGATTCTTCGGCGGCATCAAGAATGTTTTCGAAAACTTTGTTGCAAAGATCACAGCTTTCTTTGCAAAAATCCTCAGCTTCCTCGGTATTAAAAGTGCACAGAGCTTCTGATAAAACATAATAAAAACCAAAAGGCTTATGACGATTGTCATAAGCCTTTTCTTTGTTGATTATTCATCTGTTTTTGCCATGAGGTCAAGTGCCTTGCGGATAACCGTCAGCTGGTCTTCACCTTGCATTACCTTAACGGCTATATGTGGCTTGCCTGCGGCGGAAACCGTAATTCTGCCGGGCATATATTTTGCAAGTACGGATATCTTTTCCATCTGCAGATTCTCAATGAAGAGCTTTACGCTGTTACCGGTTCTGCCGATTTCGTAAACGCCCTGACCGAGTGCAGAGTTACGCAGAAGAGAAACGGTGATAAGTCCCATAACGCACTGCGGCGGCTCACCGAAACGGTCTATAAGCTCGTCGATAACATCGTCAGCATCGTCCTGAGTCTTGATGTCTGCAATTCTGCGGTACATCTTGAGCTTGTGCGGAACATTTTCAATATAATCCCCGGGAATATGTGCATCAATCGGAAGGTCAATAAGACATTCTTTTTCAGGCACAGCAGGGATTTCGCCCTTTTCTTCACTCACTGCCTGTTCAAGCATTTTCAGGTACATATCGTATCCGACTGCTTCCATATGACCGTGCTGTTGTGCACCGAGTATGTTACCTGCACCGCGGATTTCGAGGTCACGCATCGCGATGTGGAAGCCTGAGCCGAATTCCGTATACTCACGGATAGCAGTCAGTCTCTTTGCGGCAATTTCACTGAGTTCTTTACCTCTTGTGAATGTGAGGTAGGCACTCGCACGTCTTGCCGAACGGCCTACACGGCCTCTTATCTGGTGAAGCTGCGCAAGACCCAGTCTGTCAGCGTCTTCAATAATGATTGTGTTGACATTAGGTACGTCAACACCTGTTTCGATAATCGTCGTACATATAAGCACGTCGATTTCACCCTCAAGAAGACGTCTCCAGATGTCACTCAACTGGTCTTCGGACATCTGACCGTGCGCAACCGCAACAGTGTGATCGGGTAGGAATTCCTTGAGCCTTGTGGCAACCTTTTCAATCGTCTCCGTACGGTTATGCAGATAATATACCTGACCGCCTCGGCGAAGCTCAGAATGAATTGCCTGTAATATAACTTCAAAATTATACTCGATAACATAAGTCTGAACAGGATGTCTGTCGTGCGGTGCTTCTTCAAGGATGGACATATCCCTGATGCCCGACATTGCCATATTAAGCGTTCGGGGGATAGGTGTCGCGCTGAGTGTCAGTACGTCGATATCGGGGTAATTTTCCTTAAGTTTTTCTTTTTGTGCAACACCGAAACGCTGTTCCTCGTCAACTATAATCAGTCCGAGGTTGCGGAATTCGATGTCCTTGGAAATAAGTCGGTGTGTGCCGACAATGATATCTACAAAGCCTGACTTAAGGTCTGATTTTATTTTTTTCTGATCCTTTGCAGGTACAAAACGCGAAATCATCTGTGCTTCTATGGGGAAGCCTTCGAAGCGTTTTTTGATAGTCTGATAGTGCTGAAGTGCAAGGATAGTTGTCGGAACAAGGATTGCAACCTGCTTGCCGTCGGCGACCGCTTTGAATGCCCCACGCAACGCAACCTCTGTTTTACCGAAGCCTACATCACCGCAAAGAAGTCTGTCCATCGGATACGGCTTTTCCATATCTTCTTTGATTTCAAAAATACATCTGAGCTGATCTTCTGTTTCGTCAAACTCGAATCTGCGTTCGAAGTCGTTCTGCATATCAATATCGGGTGAGAACGCATGACCTTTAATCTGCGTTCTCTTTGCATAAAGTTCAATAAGCTCTTTTGCAATATCCTTGACTGCAGAGCGTACGCGTGTGCGTGTTTTCTGCCACTCTTTACCACCGAGACGGTTGAGCTTTACAGTTCCGTTTTCACTTTTTGCACCGATATATTTTGATACCTGATCAAGCTGTGTGACAGGGACATAAAGCACGTCACCTTTATCGTAACGGATTTTGATGTAATCCTTTATTTTGCCGTCAGCCTCAAGGCTTGTGATGCCGTCAAAAATACCGATACCGTGTGCAGTATGAACGATATAATCACCCTTGTGCAAATCTTCAAGGGAGTTGAACATATTCGCTTTTTTAACCTTTTTACCTGCTCTTTTAACGGGTAATGACGCACGGCTGCCGTATGTGATGACAGTCAGCTTCGCGTCAGGGTATTCAAAGCCTGCCGAAAATCCGCCGGGCATAACAATTACCTTGCCCGGAATAACATCTTCGGGAGGCGAGGGGAGATACATTGCCGAAATACCCTCGTTTTCAAGGTCGGATGCAAGTGCACTTGCAGATTTTTCGGTACCTGCAACAACAAAGACTGAATTGCCCTTTTTGCCGTAAACAGGACGTATATCATCAATAAGCACCGAGAGTGAGCCACTCCACGGGCTGAATTGTTTTGCGTTGAAGGTAACAAGACTTTTAACAGGTGTATCGAACGAGCCTCGTGTCATATTGTCAAGATAGATCGCACCGAGGTCTTCATACATTGTCAGAAGTTCGTTGAACTCCATCATATACTTGTCAAGACCGTTGCAGATAATGCCGTCTTCGAGGTATGCCTTGAGGTCCTCGTGGAAAATCTTGAGACAAGCGTTTGCACTTTCTTTGACAGAGAAACTCTCAGTGATAAAAACAAGTGGCTGCTCAACGTAATCAAAAATTGTAGCAGGACAGGGATAGATGATGGGCATATATCTGTCGATGTTCGGCAGATTGATACCGCTTTCAAGTTTTTCAAGGTCAAGACGGATGCTCTCTTTAACCTTGTTAGTGCCCTTGCCTCGGGCGTTTTTTATAAATTCCTCAAGAATCTCCGCAAGTCTTACGGGACTGCAGCAGATTTCGTTTGTCGGGGTAATGGTAACCGAGCGTGTTGAGTCGATTCGTCTCTGACTCTCAACCTCAAAGGTCGAAAGACAGTCTATATTATCGCCCCAGAATTCAATTCTGTACGGATTTTCGCAGTCGGGAGAGAATATATCAATAATACCTCCGCGCACGGCAAACTGACCTGAGCCGTCAACCTGTGCACTTCGTGTGTAGCCTGCGTTTATAAGAATTTCTATAAGCTCATCCTGTCTGATTTCTTCGTCAACGGTCAGGGTGATTCTTTTTGCAATCAATTCCTCGGGCGGAATTGTATACTGCAAAGCAGCTTCAACCGAACAAACAACTGCACGTACCTTACCGTCAACAAGATTGCCGAGAACACTCAGCCTTTTGTGTTCATACTCACGGGATTTTACGTTATCGGGACGCAGAGTGATATCACCTGCAGGGAAAAGCTGTGCCTCGCAACCGAAAGCATTAAGGTCCTTGCATAGCTTGGAAGCCTGAGCCTCGTCGGGAGTGATGATAATTGCACGGTGAGGTGCAAGATCTTCACACGCAGCAGCAATAACGTGCGCTTTATGTATAGCCGAAAGACCGACAACTCCTGCAGGGAGGCGTCGGTTATTAAGGTCATAGAGGATTGACCGATATTCATTTAAGCTTCTTAAGGCTTTGGTAAAACAGGACATATATTCTCCTTTAAATGGTTATGTCAGCGTGTCTCATTGCATCGGTAAGTCTGTCAAAGTTTTTGTCATCAAAACAATGACCGTACATTCCGAGCTTCTGTGCAGCTTCTATGTTAGCGGAGGAATCATCGATAAAGAAACATTCTTCAGGCTCTAATGAAAACTCACTGAAAAGCACCTTATAAATCTCTTCACCGGGTTTAATTAAATTATACTTCGCTGAAACGATAAATCCGTCGAAAAAGTCAAACGCGGGTACATTTTTTTTGAAATCGTCAAACCACGCAGGACAATTGGAAAGCAGATAGATGTTATATCCGTTTTCCTTGAGCTTTTTTACAATCGGATACATTTCTTTTATCGGAGGCATTTCACCCTCGTGGTCAAGAATCATTTTCTTAACCTCATCGTGAAGCTCAATTGGCAAATCACGGCACATAATATCTATTGCCTCTTCAACCTCGTAATCACCCTTGTCCATCAGTTTCCATTCGGGTGACAGAAAGGTTTTTTCGTTGATAAGTGCGTGATATTCAGGTGCAAAGTGTGTCGAAAGACTGCGCTTTGCATCAAAGTCCACAAGCACACCGCCCATATCAAAAATGATATTTTTAATTGCCATTTTTCCACCTCCGTGCAATATTTTATTATACAACAAATTATATATAATTGCAACCGAGCGTATAACAAAAAAGAGTCGGCATCAGCCGACTCTTGAAATATTATATCTTATAAAGCTGCCTTCAACTCTTCAACCTTATCTGTCTTTTCCCACGGAAGGTCGATGTCTGTTCTTCCCATATGACCGTATGCAGCTGTCTGACGATAGATCGGACGGCGAAGGTCAAGGTTGTCGATAATTGCTGCAGGTCTCATATCAAACACCTTGTCAACTGCTGCTGCAAGTTCTGCATTTGAAACCTTACCAGTGCCGAATGTGTCAACCATAACTGAAACAGGCTTTGCAACACCGATTGCATAAGCGAGCTGAACCTCACACTTGTTTGCAAGTCCTGCTGCAACAATGTTCTTTGCAACGTAACGGCACATATATGCTGCTGAACGGTCAACCTTTGTCGGGTCCTTACCGCTGAAAGCACCGCCGCCGTGACGTGAATATCCGCCGTATGTGTCAACGATGATCTTACGGCCTGTAAGACCTGAGTCGCCCTGCGGTCCGCCTGTTACGAATCTGCCTGTCGGGTTAACGTAAATCTTTGTATTCTCGTCAATGAGTGAAGCGTCGATTGTCGGCTTGATAACATACTCGATAACATCCTCACGGATTTTGTCAAGCTCAACATCTGCGCTGTGCTGTGATGAAACAACGATTGCGTCAATTCTTACAACCTTATCGTCATCGTATTCAACAGTAACCTGAGTCTTACCATCTGCACGAAGGTAACCGAGGTTACCGTTTTCTCTTTCTTCTGTTAACTTGAGTGCAAGCTTATGTGCAAGTGAAATCGGCATCGGCATAAGCTCGGGTGTTTCGTCACAAGCGTAACCGAACATCATACCCTGGTCACCTGCACCGTGAAGGTTGTACTTGTCTTCTGCTCCGCCCTTAAGCTCGAAAGAAGCGTCAACACCCATTGCGATGTCACCTGACTGCTTATCAAGTGAAGTGAGGATAGCGCAAGTGTTACCGTCAAAGCCCTTTTCTGCACTGTCGTAACCGATGTCACAGATTACCTTACGTGCGATTGCAGGGATGTCGATGTTAGCTGTTGTTGAAATTTCACCCATAACAAGTACCATACCTGTTGTACAGCATGTTTCACAAGCAACTCTGCCGTTGGGGTCCTGAGCCATAATAGCGTCAAGAACTGCGTCTGAAATCTGGTCGCAGATTTTATCGGGATGTCCCTTTGTTACTGATTCTGATGAAAAAAGATGTCTTGCCATTTTTTAGTCCTCCGTTTTCTGAATTCTGCATTTGACAACAAAAAAGCCCTCGGCGCAAACCGAGAGCAAAAAAACCTTATCTTTCGGTTACACCGCAGGATTTGGCACCTTGCATAACGCAGGTTGCCGAGCTTCACAGGGCCTGTTCCCTCAGCTACTCTTAATAAGTTGTCGGAATTTATTTAATTTGCATAAATGATTATATCGCAATATATTCAATTTGTCAATAGCTATCAGATATTTTTGCCTTTAAGCAACGGTGAGATTTTACGGTAAATTAGGAAAGTGATGCCTACACTTGCAAGTCCTTTAACAAAAGTGAACGGAACATTGAAAACGAGGATTGACTTCCATATTGAATCCATTGACGGCAAGATCGCCTGATACATTCCGAGGATTGCCTCTTCGGGAATGAGGATCTGCATATAAATAGGATAGGTTATGAAGTAGTTGATAACGAAACAAGCAACAGACATTGCGAGGTTGCCGACGAGAGAGCCTATAAGTGCGAAACCGCGTGTTCGTTTTATTTTATAGAAAATACCTGCAAAAAGAACAAAAACAGCGCCCATGAGGAAGTTTGAAAGCTCACCGACAAACTGAGTTGAGCTTATCGGCAGGTGAAGTGCGTTTTTCAGAAGGCACACAAGCACTCCGTAGCCGGGACCGTATGCGAATGAGGTGATAAGTGCAGGTAATTCCGAAATGTCGAATTTGATGAATGCCGGCATAATCGGCACGGAAAACTCAATCATCATCAATCCGAATGACAGCGCAGACATAATTGCTGTCACTGTCAGTTTGCGCACGGTTTTTACATTGTTTCTTGTAACACTTGTTCCCATAGCTATAACTCCTTAAACTTTGTGGAATAGCGAGAGTTATCAACGAAAAAAATCCCCGCACAAAATGTACGGGGCAAAAATCAAAAATAAATCTTCTTCCATCCGGACTTTAACCGTCGGCTTTGGAATCTCACCAAATCAGCAAATGCTCACGGGCTTATGAAACACATATTGCGTTCAAACACCGTCGGTGGGGAATCTCACCCCGCCCCGAAGATAACTGTTCACTTCAGTTAGATTATATCACTACATTTCCCGTTGTCAATATAAGATAAGAAGCTATACTCTTTTTCGTTGATTTTTAATAAGAAATATGGTACAATGTACGGCAATATGACAAAAGGTGGTGAGCGTAATGCTTAAAAAGAATGATGAAATCCAATTGACGGTTAAGGGATGTACCGTGCAGGGTAGCGGTGTCTGTGATTATAACGGAATGACGGTGTTTGTGCGCGGTGCAGTGACGGGTGATCATATCATTGCGCACATAATAAAAGTCAAAAAGACTTATGCTGTAGGTATAATCAAAAAAATCACACAGCGCTCACCGATAAGAATAAAACCTGCCTGTGCCGTTTCGGAAAAGTGCGGCGGCTGTTGCTTTGCTCACATCAGCTACGATGCCGAGCTTGAAATCAAACAGACACAGGTTGCGGACAATTTCAAACGCATCGGCGGACTTGATATTGACCTCAAGCCGATTATCGGTTCACCCGAAAGTTCGAGATACCGTAACAAGGCTCAGTATCCCGTCGGCAAAGACGGTGACTTTGCGCAAATCGGATTTTACGCTCCGATGTCGCACAGAATTATCGACTGTGCGGATTGCTCACTTCAACCCCAAGATTTCAGAAGGGTAGTCGATGTTTTCCGCGATTGGATAAGAGAAAGAAAAATAAGTGTTTACGACGAAACGGCTCACAAAGGACTTCTTCGTCATATCTATATCCGAAAAGGTTTCGCAACAGGGGAGATTATGGTCTGCCTTGTCGCAAACGGAAAAAACATTCCGTTTGTTGATGAGCTTGTCGGAATGCTTAAAGATGAAATTGACGGACTTAAAAGTATTATCCTTAATGTAAACACAAAAAACACAAATGTTGTCCTGGGTGAAGAGTGTATCACTTTTTACGGATCTGATTATATAACAGACGAATTGTGCGGTCTTAAATTCAATATTTCTCCGCTTTCGTTCTATCAGGTAAACCACGACGGTGCAGAAATACTTTACAACAAAGCAAAGGAATATGCATCGCTTACAGGTGAGGAAACTCTCATCGACCTTTATTGCGGTACGGGTACAATCGGACTGACAATGGCAAGGGATGCAAAACAGCTTGTGGGAGTTGAAATTGTTCCGCAGGCGGTTGAAAATGCAAAGAAGAATGCCGAACTCAACGGAATTGACAATGCGCGTTTTATTTGCGCAGATGCTTCACAGGCGGCAGAAATCCTTTTTGAAGAGGGTATAAAGCCTGATGTTGTAATTCTTGACCCTCCGAGAAAGGGATGCGACGGAGCTCTGCTTGAAACAGTTTCCAAAATGTCACCCGAGCGTGTGGTTTATGTTTCTTGCGACAGTGCAACCCTCGCGCGTGACTGTGCCCGATTCCTTGAAGTCGGTTACGAAGTGAAGGAAGCAACTCCTGTTGATATGTTCCCGCGCACGGGAAATGTAGAATGTGTGGCACTTCTTGCCCGTAAATAAATATAATAAAAAACTTAAAATGGTTGGCGATTGATATGAACACTTATTTTAACGAAATTACTTCAAAACCGATAAACACCGTTGACGGCAAAGTTCTTTACAAAATACCTGCAGGTGCAATGTGCGGTAACGGTGACCTCGGAGTTGTTTTTGATAATGATGATAAAGACCTTATTATTCACATTTCAAAGTGCGACTTCTGGAAATTTACCCCCGGGGCACACAATGACGGCGGTATAAAAACCGTCGGCAATCTTCGCATCAAAGATGTTGACTTGTCCGATTACAATATTAAGCAGTATTTCGACAAAGGTCTTCTTGAGTGTAAGTTCGGCAACGTTGAAATCGAATTTTTTGTTGCACCCGAAAATCTGATTTATTTTGAAATTAAAACACCCGACACAGAGAATATTCCGTCTGTAGTTGTAGAAATGCCCGACACCTGCAATTCTGAAAATTCCGTATTCACTGACAATGGTGTTGAATGCAGTGCCCGTAAATTCAACGGTAAAGAGGTTGACCGTGAATCTGCGGTGGCTGCCTGCTGTAAGGAAACAGCAACTTACAATGCCGACGGATTTAAAAGCGCAAAGTATTGCATATCAGTTGTCACAAATTTTGATGACAGCGAATACACCGCAAAAGCACTTGATATGGTTAATGGCTGTGACTATGACCGTGATAAAGCGCGAACAGAAGATAAGTGGCAGAAATTCTTTTCCGTATCCAAGGTAACACTTGAAGACAAAGAGATTGAAAAATTTTACAATTCAAGCCTTTACCACCTTGCAGGTTGTATGGGTAACAGAGAATTTCCGCCGGGTCTTTTCGGCAATTTTATAACCGATGATTTCTTCCCGTGGGCAGGGGATTATCATATGAATTATAACTATGAAGCACCGTATTACTGCATTTTTTCAGCTAATCACCCTGAACTGTTTGACGGCTATATGGCACCTGTTAACGATATGAGTGAAAATGCAGAAAAGATGGCAAGGCTCTTCGGTTGCAAAGGTTACGCCTTCCCTGTAAGCTTCGGTCCGAAGGCTCTCGATGTTTACAGTCAGAAAGACTGCAAGGAGCACGGCATCCTCTTCCTCGGTCAGAAGAGTCACGCTGCTTATGCCTGCGTTATTCCCATAATGCATTGGTTTGCAACTTATGACAAGGAATATGCACTTGAAAACTACTATAATTTTGTTTTGAATGTTGCTGCATTCTGGGAGGATTATCTCGTCAAACAAAAAGGCAGATACGTTATTAAAAATGATGCGGCACACGAAATTCCGTATTACCGCGGAGAAAAATTCCGATACATCACACACAAAGGTCAGATTGAAGCTGTAAATGCCATCAACTCACTCGGCCTTGTTAAACTGTTGTTCAATGCCGTTTACGATATGGCAAAAGATCTTGGACTCAACGCAGAAAAATATCCCCTTTGGGAAGATATTATCGAAAACCTGAGCGATTTCCCGACATTTATAAAGCACGGCAAAAAGTGCTTCCGTTATTCCAAAAGAGGTATCCGTTGGAGAGATGACAACACAGTCGGACTTCAGCACATTTATCCTGCATCGCAGATCGGACTTGACTCGGGTGAAAAACTGCTTAAAATTGCAAGAAATACATATTTCATCAACGACAGAAGACTTGACGATAACGGCTCGAACTCATACCTTCCTGCAGGCGCAAGAATCGGTGTTGATCCCGCTTTCCTGATTGAGGGAATACGTCAGAATATCAAAGAATTTGCTCTGCCGAACAGACTCTTCCGACACCACGGCGGCGGAATCGAGCACCTCACTATGGTACCTGCCACCATTAACGAAATGCTGATGCAGAGTCACGAGGGTATTATCCGTATTTTCCCGTGCTGGGATAAAAAATCCTCGGCTTCTTTTGAAAATCTTCGTGCAGACGGTGCATTCCTTGTTTCGGCAGAACTTAAAAACGAGCAGGTTTCTTCACTTAAGATCAAAAGCCTTAAAGGCAGAGACTGTCAGGTTGAGTGTAACGGAATCAAATCTGTTATAAGAGAGTCGGATAAAAAAGAAATTCCGCATACAAAAGACGGCAACACAGTTTCTTTCGAAACACAGGCAGATACAACATATATCCTGATATAAACCGGTACAAAGCCAACGTTGAAATAACAGGAGACAAAGCTATGAAAAAACAACGAGTGTATTATTACGATTATCTGCGCGTTTTTGCAATAATTGCCGTTATACTTCTGCACATCGCAGCACAGGAGTGGGCAGGACTTAAAGGTCGTGACATCGACTGGCAGATTTTTAATGTGTTCAACAGTATCTCACGGTGGGGTGTGTCTGTATTCCTGATGATAAGCGGCTCACTGTTTTTATCAAGAGATATCGAGATCAAAACTATCTACAAAAAATACATTCCGCGAATGGTGGCTTCGTATTTTCTGTGGTCGGCAATCTATGCACTCTGGGCGCCTAAGAACACGCTGTATCTCGGTGCGTTCAGCACATTTTCGTTGCCGACGTTCATCAAATCAACTCTTGTCGGACCTGTACATCTGTGGTTTATCCCGATGATTATCGGTATTTATATGTGTATTCCGTTAATCAGGCAGTTTGTGGTTTCAAAAAAACTGCTTAACTATTATCTTATTCTCGGTTTCGTTTTCGCTTACGCAGTGCCTCAGATGGTTTACCTTGCAAAGGACTTTGCAACAGGCTTTCTCAAGGATTTTCTGCTGTCGGTAAACACTCTTGTTTCGGATATGAATGTCCGTATCGTGGTAGGTTTTGTCTATATTTTTGTGCTCGGATATTTTCTTGCACAGACTGAATTTACCAAAAAGCAAAGACAGGTTATATATGTACTCGGAATCATCGGCTTCCTTTCAACAATTCTTCTTAACGCAATTGTCGGATGGAAAACGAATGAAATCAGCAAGAACTATTTGCAGACCTTTACTATCAACGTTCTTCTGGAAGCGGTATCTGTCTTTGTCTGGTTCAAATACAGAAAGCTTGAAAACGAAAAAATGAACAAAATTATGGCAAAACTGTCGCAGTACAGCTTTGGCGCATACCTTATACATATTCTTGTTATGGCTGCATTCAGACTGTGGGGATTCAGCGCAGACACGTTCAATCCTATTTTTTGCGTTCCTGCACTGACCGTAACAACCGTTGTTATTTCTTTTGCTTTTTCGTATGCGCTCAATAAAATTCCGTTTATAAATAAATGGTTTGTGTGACGGCTGGTTTTACCAAATTAAAATAAATTTGAAATTTCACTTGATTTAATTTTTGAATAGTATATAATTTACTTAGTAATGCTTTGGAGGTAAACTATGGACCAGAATAAAAATCTTGATAAAATCGATGAGCTTCTTGAAAGCACATCTTCAGAGAACAGAATAAGATTCAATCTTGCAGATATTGAAGCAACAGATGTTGCTCTTGAGAACCGTTTTGGTGCAGCACCTGAAGTCGATGAGGAAGAAATGCCTTCTCCGACAGTAGAGATCGCTCCCGTTGAGGAAGAATGGGTTGAGGAAGCTGTTGAGGTTGAAGAACCTGTTGCGGTTGCAGCACCGGCTATCAAAATTATCGACGAGACAACAACTGTTATTTCTGACGATGAGCCCGTCAAGGCAGAAGAGCCGAAGAAGGCTAAAAAGAAGATGAAGTTCAACGCTTTGCAGATTATCCTTATTGCAGTTGTTGCAATTGCAACACTCTGGACTGTAATTTACACCGTTGACCATACTCTTGCTGCTCAGGGTTATTCACCCGCTTTCTCTGTTTCAAGCACATCTTATGATGACGGCAGCGTAAGCTACAAGTGTCTTGGCTACAAGGTTCAGTTTATGTACGACTCTAACGATAACCTTACACAGAAGTGCGTACCTTTCTGGGAGGACGGCCCCAACGATATCCGTTTCAACCAGGGACTTCTTTTTGAGGTTGCAGAATAATAATTTTCGGGATGCTTCGGTATCCCGATTTTGTTTTAAAGGGATATCGAACCGGAAAAATGGCATAATAACCTAAAAACAGACCCGTTTTTTGAAAATATTTACAAATAGGTCTTGATAAATCTTTCACACATTGATATAATAATCGAGATGGGCTGTTGCCCGAAAAGATGTATATAAAGGTGAGGTCGCAGAACCGAACCTATATAAACCGAAAGGAGATTTACAACATGATCAACTATTCACGTGAAGTAGAGGAAATGTGCTGTGTAGCTAAGGGTCCGAACCACGGTCCTGCTCCGATCCCTGAAGAGGGCAAGTGGGTTAAGGCTTACGAGATTAAAGATATTTCCGCTTTCACACACGGTGTGGGCTGGTGTGCACCTCAGCAGGGCGCTTGTAAGCTCTCACTCAACGTTAAAGAAGGTATTATTGAAGAGGCACTCGTTGAGACAATCGGTTGCTCAGGTATGACTCACTCAGCTGCTATGGCTTCTGAGATTCTTCCGGGCAAGACAATCCTTGAAGCACTCAACACAGACCTCGTTTGTGACGCTATCAACACTGCAATGCGCGAGCTCTTCCTTCAGATTGTTTACGGCCGTTCACAGTCTGCATTCTCAGATGACGGTCTTTCAGTCGGTGCAGGTCTTGAGGACCTTGGTAAGGGCCTTCGTTCACAGGTTGGTACAATGTACGGTACAAAGGTTAAGGGTGTTCGTTACCTCGAAATGGCTGAGGGTTACGTTACACGTATGGCTCTTGATGAGGACAATCAGGTTATCGGTTACGAGTTCGTTTCACTCGGCAAGATGACAGATTTCATCAAGAAGGGCGACACTCCGAACGACGCATACAACAAGGCAATCGGTACTTACGGCAGATTCGCAGATGCTGCTAAGTACATCGACCCGAGAAAAGAATAAGTAAGAGGAGGTAAATTACAATGGCATTATTTGAAAGCTACGAGAGACGTATTGATAATATCAATGCTGTTCTTGCTGAATACGGTATTTCTTCAGTAGAAGAATGTAAGGAAATCACTCTTGCAAAGGGTATCGATTGCGATAAAATCGTAAGAGAAACACAGCCGATCTGCTTCGAAAACGCAGTATGGGCTTACACAGTAGGTTGCGCTATCGCAATCAAGATGGGCTGCACAAAGGCTGCTGACGCTGCTGCAGCTATCGGTATCGGTCTTCAGGCATTCTGCATCAAGGGTTCAGTTGCTGACAACAGAAAAGTTGGTCTTGGCCACGGTAACCTTGGTAAGATGCTCCTTTCAGACGAGACAGAGTGCTTCTGCTTCCTTGCAGGTCACGAGTCATT
>JAZROM010000099.1:0-9906 GCA_045648745.1 Acutalibacteraceae bacterium
AATTGCATTTGTCATATTACACGTTACTACACCGGGCAGCGTTGATTCATAAGTGAGAATATGACCCGCAGGATAAGGAATATACTGCTTTGCAAGTGCCTGAAGCTCACCGTTGGGTGTTTCATAAGTAGATTCAAAGGAGCCTAAAAATATAGCGTTGTTGTAATCTACACCGCCAACCTTGAACATGAGGGTTGCAGG
Source organism: Acutalibacteraceae bacterium (assembly GCA_045648745.1). GTDB lineage: Bacteria > Bacillota > Clostridia > Oscillospirales > Acutalibacteraceae > CAG-488. The sequence goes on from JAZROM010000099.1 coordinate 202, forward strand.
TTGCATTTTATTATCGCTTTCACGACCCAGAACGAATTGAGCACCTGCTCGGGCGGCAATATCACCGTCACCTGTTGCATCTATGGTGATTTTGGAATAAATATCGATTTTTCCCGATTTGTTTACAACGGTTGCACCGAGTATTTTGTCACCGTCGCAAATTGCGTCCTCTGCAAAGGTATAAAGCATAACGCGACATCCGACCTCATCAAGCATTTCAAGATAGAGCGTTTTCAGCTTTTCCGGATCAATTATGTTGGTTATTTTATTTTCAAATTCACCTTCGTTTTTTTCGGCACTTCGCTTTAAGATTTCGTTAAATAACGGACTGTCGCAGCTTCCTGTCCAATGGCTCATAAGGCCTGATGTGGAAATTCCGCCTATGTCGCCACTTTGTTCAACAATAATGACCTTTGCACCGTTTTTTGCAGCAGTATATGCTGCCGCAAAACCTGACGGTCCGCTTCCGAGAACTAAAATATCCGTATGTAATTCAAACTTCGATATCATATTGCGCTCCTTTATTGGGCATGGTTTAAAAATGCATTTTCACTCTGCAATTTCAATTCTGTTTAATGAATTATATCATAGGTATGTTTCTTTTTCAATAAAATACAAATATAACAAAGTGTTAGTGAGTAACTAAGTAAAAAAACAGAGGTCTTTGACCTCGGTTTTTAATGGTGGAGACGGTGGGGATCGAACCCATGACCTCTTGAATGCCATTCAAGCGCTCTCCCAATACACCTGAAAACGCACCCCGTTGTTTTTTCTTAATTCAATCTACACATTCTACTAACCTCTCGTTACTTGGTAGAATAAAGTCCGATAAAAAAGTAGATTTTTCGCTTATGGTGTGATATAATTTCATTCATAAAGCTTATTGAGGTGAAAAGATGAAAATCGCATTAATTGCTCATGATAAAAAGAAAAGTGAAATTATTGAACTGGCCAAAAAATACAAGGATGTTCTTGCAAAATATGAGCTGTACGCTACCGGCACAACAGGTACTCTTATTATGGGAGAAACAGGACTGAACATTGTACGAATGAAAAGCGGTCCTAAAGGCGGCGACCAGCAGATTGGTGCTATGCTTGCGAACGGAGAGCTCGACCTGATTATTTTTCTGCGTGATCCGTTAACTGCTCAGCCGCATGAGCCCGATGTTTCTGCACTTCTGCGTCTCGGTGATGTTCAGAGAATCCCATTGGCAACGAATGTGACCAGCGCAACGATAATGCTTGAAGCATTAAAGGATGAAACCTTTTCTAGCATCGTAAATACAACAACCGTAATTGATGAATAGAATTTAATCTGAACAAGAAATCCTCCAAGAAGATTTGATGCTTCTTGGAGGATTTTTAATGTTTTATTCAACACAAGGTGTGCCGAGTCCTGCTTTTTCGCAGGAGAAACGGATTTCTCTTTGCATTATTCTGCGTGCATTGTAGATGTTTTCTTCCGCAACATTTGCAACTACCATAAGCTCGTAATGAGTTTCAACAAGCTGGTCAACACCTTTATAAACCGGTGCGTCTTTGAAAATTTCGGGATATTCAGTCGGAAGCTCAGAAAGAGCCTCTTTGACTGCCGCTTCAGCTTTTTCAAGGCTGTCTTCGTAGCTGACGGGAACATTCACCACTGCAACCGATGTGTTGTCGGAAAGGTTAATAAGCGAGCTGATTTCGCTGTTATTGATAATGCGAACATTACCGCCGAGGTCTTCGATGCTTACAGTTCTCAGACCGATTGTTTTAACCTCACCGCGGAAGCCGTCGATTGTGATAATATCACCGATTGCAAACTCACCCTCAAGGATAATGAATAAGCCTGTGATAATATCCTCGATCAAAGACTGTGCACCGAAGCCGATGATAATTCCTGCAACACCTGCAGAAACAAGGATTGCTGTTGTGTTGACACCGAGACAACCGAGAGCAACGATTACACCAACGATATAAACTGCATATATAACCAATTTACCGATGAGCTGATGGAGAGTCTCTGCACGGTTCTTTTTATATTTTATATTGTTTGTAATAAACTTTACGATACTTGCGATTACCCATGTTGCAAAAAGTGTGAGCAATGCTGCTCCGACAGCCTCAAAGGTTATGCTTGAAACAATCGATTTTGAATAGTATGTTCCGATAAATGCTGAAACAGACTCTCTGATCGTTTCAGGAATGAAGGTAAGGCGTGATATGTTAAATAATCCGACAATCACAATCAGGATTACTACCAATAAAACTAAAACACCTACACCCTTTTTATTGTTTTTCTTGTTCATAATAAAACTCCCTTTATCTGTTATTCTTCTTTGCGGGTTCCGCAATGTTCACAAATATACGACTCAACCGGTGAGCCCGTATCCTGTACCCATGAATGTTGTGCGGGAATTATGTCAGGTGGCATATCAACATATCCGCAGATATCACACTGAAGACTTACGGTATATCCGTCCTCAGTACAGGTCGGCTCTTTACCCGGCATTTCCATAAGATTATGACCTGTTCTTTCGATAATTTCCTGTTCAACGAGTACGGTATCACATACACCGCAGTGCATTCCCTCTGTAAGACCGTCAGTTTCACAACCGGGTTCTACCGCTTCATCAATAACCTCTGTATGTCCCAAAGGCTCAATCGGCAAGGACTGTACAAGTTCTTCAAAACAGATGTCACAATAGACTCTGTCTGTCATTCCCATATCCTCGCACGTTGCCGGATAGCCTTCCTCAACGATTTCGTTGTGTCCCGTAGCAGGAAGAGTTTCACGCTCGAGGATTACCTCGTCACAGTTGCCGCACGTTATACGCTCGGTGTAACCATCCTCGGTACAGGTTGGAGCAAGCTTTTCTTCGTAAACCTCCTCGTGTCCGAGTGCGGGAATAACTTCAGACTCAATAAGAACTTCATTACAGATACCGCAGATGTACGAGTCAGTATATCCTTCCTCTGTACAGGTAGGTTCCTGTCCGTCTGTTAAGACAGGCTCACCGTGTCCTATTGAAGGTATCACTTGAGTTTCTTCAAGTATTACTCCGCAGGTTGCACACATCAGTCCTGATGTATGTCCGTCTTCAGTACAGGTAGCATCCTTACCGACGATTTCAATTTCGCTGTGGCCCGTTGCAGGAATAACCGTGCTTTCTGCAAGTACTTCGTTACAAACCGCACAATAGCGTCCTGCCGTGTGGCCGTCCTCCGTACACGTTGCAGGCTGTTCGATAACATCAACCTCACTGTGTCCTTCAGCCGGAAGAGTTTCACGCTCTTTGATTACCTCATCACAATTTCCGCAGGTTATACGCTCGGTGTAACCTGCATCTGTACAGGTAGGTGCAAGCGCTTCTTCATAAACCTCCTCGTGTCCGAGGGCAGGAATAACTTCCGATTCGACAAGCACCTCGTCACAGATACCGCAGATGTAAGATTCTGTATATCCTTCATCTGTGCAGGTTGCTTCCTGTCCTTCTATAAGAACCGGTTCACCGTGACCGAGAGCTTCAATTGTCTCGGAGGCCTCAACAACCTCTCCGCAGACTTCACAGACTGTCGCTGATGTGTAACCCTCTTCGGTGCAGGTCGGCTCCTTGCCCGAAACCTGTATTGCTGAATGCTCAATCATATCGGTGACTTGTTGCTCAACGATTGTAAGATTGCATACAGAGCAGTGTGAGCCTTGAGTAAGTCCCGTTGCGGTACAAGTAGATTCAACTGCTTCGTCGATAACTTCTGTGTGACCGAGAGGCTCGATTTCGGTGCGTTCTTTTATAGTTTCTTGACATACCGAACAATAGATGAAATCTGAATATCCTGCCTCTTCACAGGTGGGCTCAATTCCCGGCTCTGTGACTTCATTATGTCCTGTTGCGGTAAGCTCTTCTCTTTCCTGAATTACTTCATCGCAGTTTCCGCAAGTTATGCGTTCGGTGTAACCTGCCTGCGTACAGGTGGGTGCAATACCTTCTTCGTGCACCTCTTCGTGTCCGGGTGCAGGGATTACTTCTGCAGGTGTATCAACAAATCCGCAAATATCACATTGTATGCTTGCGGTAGAGCCGTTCTCTGTACAAGTCGGCTCAATGCCCTGAACTTCAACAAGGAAATGCTCAAGCATATCAACTACCTCTTGCTCAACAAGTACAGCTTTACATTCTGAACAATGTGAGCCCTGAGTAAGTCCCGTTGCGGTACAAGTAGCTTCAACTGCTGCATCAACAACCTCGCCATGGCCTGTCGGCTGTATGCCTGTGCTTTCTTTAAGAACAGCATTACATTCTGAACAGATTTCGGATTCGGTGTAGCCAGCTTCTTCACAGGTAGCTTCTTTACCTGTTACCGTTATTTCATTATGTCCTGTCGCAGGGATAACTTCGCTTTCTGCAAGGACTTCGTTACAAACTGCGCAGTAGCTTCCTGCTGTGTGTCCGTCTTCCGTACATGTCGCAGGCTGTGCGATTGTTGTTACTTCGTTATGTCCCGTTGCAGGAATCACTTCACTCTCTGCAAGGACTTCGTTACAAACTGCACAGTAGCTTCCTGCTGTTTGTCCGTCTTCCGTACATGTCGCAGGCTGTGCGATTGTTGTTACCTCATTGTGTCCTGTCGCTGGAATGACTTCGCTTTCCGCAAGGACTGCGTTACACGTTGCACAGTAGCTTCCTGCTGTGTGGCCGTTCTCTGTGCACGTTGCAGGCTGTGTGATTGTTGTTACTTCATTGTGTCCTGTCGCTGGAATGACTTCGCTTTCCGCAAGGACTTCGTTGCACACTGCACAGTAACTTCCTGCTGTGTGTCCGTTCTCCGTACACGTTGCAGGCTGTGCTATTATTGTTACTTCATTGTGTCCTGTTGCGGGGATTACTTCACTCTCTGCAAGGACTTCATTACAATCTGAACAGTAACTGCCTGCTGTTTTTCCGTCCTGTGTGCAAGTCGCTTCAACTGCTACTACAGTTACAACAGAATGTCTTCCTGTTGCAGGAATAACCTGTTGCTTTTCAACAACTGTTTCACACTCCGAGCAATGACTGCCTTCGGTCAATCCCGACTTACTGCAGGTTGCCTGAACTGCGGGGTCTGTTACGGGATTGTGTCCCGACGGTAATGTGCCGTTCTTTATAATTTCGCGGCAGACTGTACATTCGGTATGGCGTTTGCCCTGTGAAGTGCAGGTGCTGTTTATATCAACAATCCAACCTGATTCGCGGTGTGTACCACGCTCGGTTTCTCTTGTTTCGAGAATTGTACCGCACGATGTGCAGTGCTTTTCGTCAAGTCCGTTTGTTATGCAGGTGGCAAAAACTTTATGTCTCCATTCGCCTGAAAGATGTTCTTTTTTATGAACAGCTCTTTTTTCAATAATCTCGTTACACTCTTTGCACAAAAGCTGTTCTTCGCCGTCAGACTCACAGGTAGGCTCAAGCACCGTTTCCCAATCGCCTGCCGTGTGGTCGTGTTCAACTGAAATAACAGGTTCATCACTCGGAGGCATATCCTCTTGCGGTTTTAACCAATCAAAATTGATGTTGACTGACGGAATAGACATAAGCATTGTTACAACGGCAATCCCTATTGCAACAGCCTTTATTGTGCTGACAGTTTTAGTCAATAAGGAAACCGGCTTGTTGCGGATAACTGCCGCCTCTTCTTCGTCTGACAATTCGTCAGTCTCTCTTTTGCCGAGTCCGATATAACAATCACGGTTGTACTCATCGGCATGGAAAAACCGTTCATCGTATTCTTCAATTTCGTTCAAAAAAGAAAACTCATCACTCTTAAGATGTTCGTCATACAAATCATCCCTTTGAAATTCATCGTTGTTTTTCATTATCCGCTCACCTTCTTTCTTTTTTAACAATAAAATGCGCATAACTATACTTATACATTGAAATTATATACTTTTAAAATACAAAATACATTGTACTTTAGTGCATAAATTCGCAAAAAAAGACCGCAAATCCGAAAATTTGCAGTCTTTTAAAATTATTCGGCAGGCTTTAAGAAAATTTCTATGCCCTCTGAGCAGTACACCAGTGCTCCGCCTTCATCATATTTCAGGCTCAGACCTGTTTCCTCAAGCTCGAACCGATAAACGCATTTAAGCTCGTAAAGCTCATCCTCGGGAGTTTCCTCACCCATATAGAACGGCCCGCCGTAGAGATCAAGGCAGAGCATCCCGTCCTTTTCACTCCACGTACCCTCGAAGCTTTCGGCAACCTCACTGAGATAGTAGCCGTATTTATATTCAGCCGTTCCGTCTTCGTTGAGATTGAGAACAAGTGTGAGCAATTCGTGAGTATCAAGCAATTCAAACTCTGTTGTCCACTCGCCGCAGAGCTTGGATTTTTCCTTCTGCGTGGTAGTAGTTGTTGTAGTACTTGCTGCGGTTGTAGTTGTCGTTGGTGCTGTGGAATCATCATCAGCAGGCTTGTTATCCCCAGAGCAACCAACAATCAGAAGCATTGATATCACAAGCAATAAAGCCGATATTTTTTTCATTTCGCACCTCTTATGCCCACGGGTCAGCGGCGGCAGGTGTTCTGATATCTGCAAGCAGGAACTGCTCCCAGAGGAACCACTGACCTGTCGACGGCTTTGTGCGAAGCTTTACCTGACGGGCGGAATCAGCACCGCCTGACTTGATATGCAAGGTAATATACCCTTCGCTGAAATTGTCACGGCTGTACGGATTTTCAAAGAAAGTAAGTGTGTAAGGCACACTCGGCTCATAATTATTTTCGGGAGTTGCTCCGTCAAAATACGAGCGAGGAAGATAGTCCTTATCTCTGAAACGGTCAGCGATAAACTGTTTATCATAGGTACTCAGTCCCTTTGGACCGTGCAGGAAATTAAGCATCTCGAAGCAAGCCTCTTTATCCACGGGATAAACGCAAAGTGCGGCAATAGTGAGAGCCGCCGCTTTTTCGGGGGATTTAAGGTCAGCCTCGAGCATTGACTGAAGCTGTGCAAGGTTAACGGGTAACTGCTGTAAGGTTACCTTATATGTTTTATTGCCCATACCCGAAACCGCATTCTTTGCACCCTGAACAATATTCTGTCCTGCCTGATTTGCGGCAGAGCGTGCCGCCTGAGCGGCTTGTCTTTTTAAAGTATAGAATAATGACATAATTAAACCTCCTTGTTTTTCCACATTTTTATTATACATTTTCTATAAAGTAAATACATTGTACTTTAGTGCAAAAATTAACGCGATGTCGCTCTGACACCGCGTTAATACTATTCGTCTTTATATTCGTTGATAACAAGTCCGCTTTCTCTTGCACGGACGGCAAGCTCCGTTCTGTTTCTGAAACCTGTTTTTTCGCGCATAGTCTGAATATGTGCTTTTACTGTTCTCAGCGACATATGAAGCTTATCGGCAATCACCGCATCGGACTCACCGCTGATAAGCTCGCGGAGAACCTCAAGCTCCTTCGGAGAAAACTCACTGCTTTTCGCATTGCCAAGCTGAAGAGTCGGGGTTGTATCAGGATAAACAGACTCACCGTTCATCGTTCTGTCCATAACCTCGATAACCTTTTCTGCCGTTGATTCCTTATACCAGAAGCTGTCAACACCTATGCTCCTTGCTCTGTCAATAAAGCTGCATTCGGGCTGGCTGGTCATTATTATAACCTTGACATGAGGAAAGCTTTTTTTGATTTTTGCCGCCGCATCAAGTCCGTTTGCGTTCATGGCGGTGCAGACATCCATAAGAATAAGGTCAATCGGATTTTTAAAGCAGTACATTTCAGCCATTGAAGCATTGTCAATGGTATGAGCAACCGAGTATCTGTCACTCTCTTTTACAAATATTTCAAGAAGCTTGCTCGCCATAGGGTCATCTTCAACTATCATTACCTTCGTCATATCATATCACCGCTTTCTTTCATCAGTTTTATCGTCAGCATAAATTCAGGCATACCCGAAACATACATCTCTCCGCCTGCATTTTCTATCTTTTTACGCAAGGAACCGAGACCGCCGCCTTCGGTAATCTCCTCTGTTTCAGGCTTTTTGCCGTCATTTGTGAAGCAGACCACATAGCTGTCGGGCAATTCTTCGATTTCGATAATCATTTTTTCCGCATCAGCGTGCTTTACGGCATTTGTCAGGGTTTCCGTTGCCGCCGCCATAATCAGGAATTTCGCCTCTTTGACACGAGGTATTCTGCCTTTTATCTCAATGCTGACACCGACAGACTCCGCCGACTTCATAAGTGCTGTCAAGTGATCTGAATCCGCTGACGGCTCCGCCTCCATTCGCAGAACGGCAATATTGCGCTTCCACAATGCGGCAATATCCTCAAGTGCCCCTTCCTCCTGCAAGGCGTGATGGGTTGCAATCAGAGATCGTCCAAACTCGTTATGTATACGCACCTTTGTTTCAAGTCTTTCTTTAGAACGGGTAACCTCGTCAACATTTTCGCCGTGCTTACGCAATCTGCTGTTCATTTTTTTCAGTTCCGTATTCTTTTGTTCAAGTGTTTGGGTCAGCAAAAGATATTCCGTAATATCAGTTGCTGTAATCTGCACAACAGAATCCAGATTTTCTCTCGCAAAGCTCCACACGCTTCCGTTTCTGAAGCGTATTTCAGGTCTTTCGCCCGAGGTAAGACGCTCAACATCGTCATCAAGCTGACCGACGCTTACAAGCTGCCAGAAGCTTTCGGCATTCTGTATATCAGAGCCCGTAAGCAGATAGCTGAGAGTGTTCATCTGATGATTGACAAGCTGTACCATACCGTTTTTTCGGGAGAAGCAAAGTCCTGTCGGAAGATTGTCAAAGCCTTCCTTTACGGATGACGGCAAAATTGAATTTTTACGTTCACGGTTAAAGCTCACAGCCATCCAGCATAAAAAGGCTGTGTTTACCGCAAAAACAGGAAGCGTCGGCAGGATATATCCCGCAAGGCCGTAAGCTTTAAAAGAAAGATTGTTTACAGCTGCATTCTGCATACTTGAAAAGTAAACCAGAACAGCCGATGTGAACACCGTCAGCACAAGACAGCTAAGTGTTTTGTACCACTCTTTTTTTCTTGCAATAAGTGTTATCAGCAAACACAGATTCAGCGTTGTAATCAACAGCATAAAAAGGAGAACTGCTGTACGCACATAAAGATTCAGCAATAAGAAATCAATCATCCGTGCCACCTCCTTTTGAGAGAATGACATCAAACACTATATCATTTTCCTGAATATCGTATGTTATCTCATTATATTCAACAGCAAATTCGGGAATATCGTCTTCGTTTATTTCCTTTTCACAACCGATTTGTATGCGAAGCTTTACATCACCGTTTTTACAGTGAAGATGCACAAGAACAGCATTGATATTCTCAATAAATGCCTCAACAATATTTTCAAACAAGTCATAGGCAAGAACTGCAAACTCAACGCTGAGCATACCATCACATATACTGTCAAGCGATATCAGAACATTATTCAGTTCAATATTTTTAAGTGATTCACGGAAGCAATATTCAAGCTCCTTTGACTGAATCAACGGGTTTTCCTCGTTAAGTAAAAGAAGGTTGCTTCTGCGCTTGATATAAGCACTCAGAACACATATCAGAAGAAGAGTTTCTCTTGTTTTTTCAGGATTTTCTTCGGCAAGCTGCAAGAGCTTTTCCGCCTTTTCAAGCTGTGAATAAACCTCGCTCGCAATACGGTCATACAGTCTGTTCTTTTCATCAAG
>JAZROM010000100.1:0-32398 GCA_045648745.1 Acutalibacteraceae bacterium
GATATCAATACAAAGTTTTCTCTTTGATAAAATCTGATTTGTCCGTGCAAACACGGATTTGCAGATGAACCTCTTATATTTGCTGTTGCGCTCGGACAATATTGGTTTAGTTTCATAAAAAACACCTCTTTATAATATATGTCCTGTTAATATAATAGTTCAGATTTGTTGTTTCGCCTAGATAAAAGGTTAAATCCCGTGGATTGCTCCACGGGATTTTGGTTTTATCTGAATATTGAAGTGAAGAAGGAGACAATTTTGAGCCAGAGGGATGTGAAGAAATCGAGGATTTTGTTTGAGGCTGACTGGCTTGTGGACAGCTCACGGATTTGAAAGTTTGTGCTTACTGTGCCGTGGTAGTTGCCGATACCCTGAATGGTAGCGGTTGCGGTTCCTTCTTCGATATTGTTTGTATAAGCTACCGTATAGTCAACGCCTTCCTTAAGGACTCTATTGCCGTCCGTTACCGTGAGGGTCGGGATTACGGCTTCGCCTGTGTAATCCTGTTCGGAAATCGCAGCGAATGTAACGGGAGCGATGCTCTTTGTTATAATCGTGAAGTTCGCGATGCTTGAAAGCACCTTGTAAATACCCTTACCGCTGACGGTAACCTTTGCCGTGCCGACGTTGATGTTGTTTGAATACTTAACAGTGAAATCTGTGTTTTCCATAACCTTTTCGCCTGAAACGGAAACATCGATTTCGGGTTCGATTGCCGAGCCTGTATAGGTCTGATTCGGAATCGGAGCTACTACAAACGTACTGACGGGAATATTGTTTTTGACTGCATACTTATGAGCGTAGGAATCCTCTTCACAGTAGATTGTAAGAGAATCGCAGTTATCAAAAGCATTTGTTGCAATGTTGATAACCGAGTCGGAAATAACTGCAGTTTCAAGGCTTGAGCAGGATGCAAACGCCTCTGACTTGATTGTTGTAACATTACCGCCGATTGCAACGGTGTCGAGGTTTTCGCAACCCATAAAGCTCTGCGTTTCAATCATAATAAGGTCGGTTGCCTCGTCATTTTTGTCGTGGCCGAGTGTGACTGCAGTAACACCTGAGTTCTTAAAGCTGTTGGGATAAACAAGCTCAACTCCTGCAAAATTAAAGTTTTTCAATGCCTTACAGTTGTAGAATGCATAATCTGCAATAAGCTTGACATCTGAGTTCCATGTAAATTCTTCAAGAGCGGAACAGTTGTAAAATGCTTTAGATGCAATCAGCTTTACATTCGATGACATTCTGACTTTCTTTAGATTTGCACAATCTGAGAATGATCCTGTTGCGATATCTACTACTGAGTCAGGAATATAAAGTTCTTCAATTCCATTATTTTTTGAAAAAGCATTATCGCCAATGATACGCAAGCCGTCAGGCAAGGCGTTGCCCTCGATTTTAATGTTAGTTTCAGCAAATGCACTATTTTCAATAACTATGAGACCCGACGATAACTTGATGTTTTTAATGGAGCTTTTGTAGAAAGCTTTTTCACCGATTTCTGTTATTGAATCCGGAAGAGTTAAACTCTCAATAGTTTTTATTTCACTTAATAATCCGTATTGAATTCGCTTTATCTTGTCGCTGAACACTATATTCGACACGCTTGTGTAGTTAAAAGGAGATGATGAACAAGACAAATTTTCTGCGTTATAATAAAGCGTTGTCAGCGTTTGAGGTAAAGCACAATTTCCGAGATATGTTAAGTTTTTCGGAAGAGTAAACTCAGTTATTTTGGAACAACCGTAAAAAGCAGAATCGTCTATGTAGTCCAGACTTTCCGGAAGAGTAAAATCTGTAAGACTGGAGCAATAATAAAAGGCTTCGATATCTATCCCTGTAAGGTTCTTTGACATTTTTACACTTTCAAGATTATAGCAATATGAAAAAGCTCTATAACCGATTATCTTAACCGAGTCAGACATAATAACTTCTTTTACTGTGTCCAAACCACTGAATGCTTTCTCAGGAATCTCCGTAACATTATCACCAATCTTTATCGTTGTCAGGTTTTTCATGCCTCTGTATGCAGCACTGCTGATAGAACCACCGTTAACAACATTGTAATTGAGAACCGAATATCCTGTGCCGGAAAAAGCTTCAGATTGTATAGTGATTAGGTTTTTAGGTATTGTAAACTCACCTTCGAGTGAACTGCAACCTTTAAAAGCATTTGAGAGAATTGCTGTAACAGAGTCAGTAATTTCTAAATTCTCTAAGGCAGAGCAACCATAGAAAGTTTCTCTGTTAATCACCTCTAATGAGTTAGAAAGCTTCAAAGTTTTTAAAGCGGTACAGTTTTTGAAAGCACGATTGTCAATTGTTACGACTGTGTCAGGAATCTCAATACGTTCCAATGATTCACAGTTTTCGAAGGTTGATTGTTCGATAACACTCAGGTTTTTAGGAAAGTTAAGGGTTTTCAGGTTTTTGCAATTGTAAAATGCAGATTCACCAATTGTTGTAACAGAGTCAGAAAGCTTGATGCTTTCAAGAGCTGTGCAGTTTTTGAATGTTGACTTACCGATTGATGTTACGGTATCTGACATTTCAACATTTTCCAAAAGAGTACACTCTTCAAAAGCTGATTCGCCTATAGCTTCAACGCCTGATGGGATAATGATTTCCGTAATATCCGTCGAATAAAAAGCTCCGTCAGGAATTTCCTTTAAAGCCTCGTTAAATTCAAACTCGGTTATAGATGAATTATAGAATGCTTGTTTGCCAATATAGGTTACGGTTTTGTCGTGTTTAAACTCTTTGAGGTAGACACAGTTGCGAAAAGCTCCTTCGCCAACCCAATAGAAATCTTCAGAGAAGTCGACATATGCAAATCCACTCGTACCGTAATCAAGAACCGCAACAACATTCCTTGCCTGAATTCTTTTAAGCTTGGTGCTACAATTACCAAAAGCTCCTATCGGAATATAGGTTATTGTGTCAGGGAGAATTACATCTCCGATTACAACATCATCAAAAGACTCATAATAACCGAAGTTTTTAAGATTGCTATTGCCGTAAAAAGCTCTGCATCCGATGCTTTCAATATTGGGACCTGTTCGAATTTGCGTAACATTGACGTATGCAAAGGCATCGTTTTCGATTTTTGTTACTGTATCCGGAAGACAGATAAGTCCGAATTGAGTTTCGGAATATTCAAAAGCGCGTCTGCCGATTACAGTAACCGGTGCACCGCCCAATGTTTCGGGAACATAAAGATCTATGGTACCGCTGTATTTGCCGTTATATCTATGGATAACTGCTTCGCCTTTTTCGTTTATGTAATACTCATAGTCGCCCTCTATGTGAGTGTTGTTTGGCTCGATATATTCATTAAAAACGATCTTTTTAACGGTATCAGTAAATGTGATTTCACCGGAATAGTCAAGAAAATCTTCAAACATTTCATAGATTTCCAGGCTGAAGTCGTTGTAAACCACAACTGTATCGGGTAAGGTGTCTTCGCCAGAAAAACCGAAAGCAGCCGTAGAACATCCTGTCAAATCACCATCAATAGTAACAGTCTTTAAAGATGTGCAGACAATAGCATCCGTAGCAATAGATTCCACAGCTCCGACAAATGTAAAGTATTCCAGAGTATTGCTTACTATGCCGTTTTCTTCAATAGCAACTCTTCCCTCAAGTTTAACGTTCTTTAAGGTTGTGTTTTCAAGAGAATGTGATTTTATTGTTATTGTTTTTGCTTTAATAGTAAGGTTTTCAATGATAGAATCCGCAAGCGTATCTTTATATACAACAAAATCCTTGTTCTCCGCTGTAATTGTCAGATTTTTGATTTTTGTTTCTGCAAAAGCGTATGGCTCAATTTCTTCCACACCGCGTGAAAGGTCAATTGATTCAAGAGAAGAACATCCACCGAAAGCACTATGGTTAATTTTCTTCAGGTTTTTGGGCATTTTAATATTTTTAAGGTTTTTGCAATACATAAAAGCGGCGCCACGAATTATAGTGATTGAATCAGGAAGATTGACACTTTCAATGTTAACAGAATCAGGGTTGCTGTATTCTGTATCAGTATAGTAATTTTTGTAAGAAGTTGTCGGGCAGAAAGAAAAATCATCCAGAGTAACAACCGGCTTGCCGTCAATCATTCCCGGAACAGTTACTTCCTTTTCATTGCCCATATATTTTCTGATGACAATTTCACCTGACTTTGTGTAACCGTAAATAAAATCACCGTAAACAAGGTCCTTTTTGGTGATATCAACCTCTTCTTCCGCTGCAAAAGCTATCGAAGAAAAAAGGTTTTCAAGTCCCAGCTCCGCCATTGGCATACTGCCGAAAAGAAGCATTATTGCGAGGAGTATCGCGGATAATTTTTTCAAAAGTTTCATATATTCTTCCTCCTATATACGAATTTGAAGTGATGGTGTTTATGTTTAGCAGAATTTTCTTTGGTGCGTTGCCTCCCTTACCTCAAGGGAGGGGGACCACGAAGTGGTGGAGAGATACTTTTGAGAATATCAAACTATTTTTGTAATATCCTCCCGTCACGGCTTTGCCGTGCCACCGAATTGTATGGTTTATATATTACGGACGATCGAGGACGCCCGTCTCTACGATGTTATTTCAAGTGCAATTTTTCGGGCAGATGATATCTGCCCCTACGGTCTTCACTCAAATACAACTCTACTCCTTAAACACCGTGAACGAGCAGGAAACGGTTTCATATTTTACGGTGACGATGACCTTTTTCTCGAACAGAGTTGAAATATCGGTAATCTCAACCGTGTAATCATCCGCCGTCAGCTCTTTTTCATTTTCATCACTGTATACGGCATAAACCTTCATGCTGCTCAGGTCGACGTTATCAAGGTCTTTCGCCTTGAATTCGTAACCCTCGGGGAAGGTTGCATAGATCGAAGTCAGAAGCGGAGTTTCCTTTGTGTTGAGGATTCTTACCTTAAAGCTGTTTTCAAAGCCCTTGTAGGTCACGGTTACGGTTTCGTAGCCTGCCACATTACCGAAGTCTGACGGAGCTTTGATTTGGTACTTGCTTCTATCGAGTACGGTTTCGCTTTCGTCGTCATAAAGCAACAAAACCGTAATTCCGTTCGGGTCAAAGGCTTCGCCGACGTTGTATTCCTTTTTGAAATCCTTACCGAAATTCAGGGCAATCCCCTGCTCGGCTTTAATCGGAATTGTGGTTGATTCCTCTGTTGTTGGTTCCGTTGTTGTAGTGGTCGGTGATGTGGTTGTTTCGGGCGACGGTTCGGGGGTTTCTTCCTCCTGAGTGAAAATTTCAACTATCTTTTTCGAAACCTCTTCGATAAAGTTATAATCTGTTGCGCCTGCGATGATGCCGTTTGCCGTAACGAGCATAATCGCCGCGGCGATAACTGCCGCAAATGCTTTAGAAAAGCGTACCGTTCTGATTCCGAGCTTTTCCATAAAATCTTTTCGGGATATTACGGGAATAACCGCGTCGATAAATCCGTCACGGATTGAGTTGATTGCGGATGCACATTCGTCGATGAAATCAAAGTCCGCATCTTCTTTTTCGAGCTCTTCGTCAATCAGAGCGTTAAGGTAATTGCAAAGAAATTCTGTCAGATCTCCGTTGAAATCGGGGTGAAGAAAAATATCTTTATTAACGGTTACGGTCATAACGGTCAGCCTCCTTTCTCAAAATCTAATCGGGTTACCATATCGGTTATTTTGTTTTTCAGCCTTACGAGTCTCATTGAGACCGCGGGCCGCGAAATGTTAAGAATTGTTGCGATTTCATCAACACGCGTGTTTTTTATGTATCGCAGGTTGTAGAGCAGTTTTTCGTCCTCGTTGAGGGCTTCAATCAGCCTTTCGGCAAGGGCATCGAAGTCGATGCTGTCGAGCGTTTCGTTATATATTTCATCGCTCGCCGCGGCTTCGGTCGCTGTTTCAAGAGGAACAAGGCGTTTTGTGTCCTTTGACATTTCCTCCTGTCTGCGTCTGACAAAGTTTTCAGCCGTGCGGTAGAGGAAAGCCCGCGGATTTTCGATTTTCTCGCCGTCATTCAGCTTTGAGCTGAGCACGAGGAAGGCTTCCTGCACGCAATCGTCAGCCGATTCGCGTTCACCCGAGAGACGGGCAAGGCAGAAATTAAACAGCTTCAGCCGATAGTCATCATATAGTTGCTGCAGCAAAGCAGTCGTCTGTTTTCTCGCTGACATAAGCACCGCCTCCTTTCGGGTTAATTTTTGCTCTCATATAGTAGTCAGCCAAAACGCAAAATGTAACGGAAAAATTTTTAAAATTTATAATTTCATTATACTATTTCTGATTAGAAAGTAAATGTTTAAGGCAGAATTACAGAAAAAACCGACAAAAAAGGAATCCCGCGGTTGCCCACGGGAGTTCCTTTTAGGAGTAAATATTAGATTATCCAACTATATACTCAAGTGTGCCTGCGAGCTTCCAGACGTTGTCGCGGCGGATGTAGACGTTGATTTCGTTAAGTCCGTCCTCGTTCATCCAGGCATTACCGATAAAGATTTTATTTCCGTTTTCATCCGTTGCGGTTGATGCAACTGTTACGGATGTGCCGTTCGGCATTTTGAACATTACCTTTTCTGTCTTTTCGTCAGCGACAACCGTTGCAGGGACAGCGCCCTTCTTGCCTGATGTTGCTGAAAGCTCCATTGAAATTATCGGGTTGTACGGCTCGATTGTGAATGAGTATCTGAACTCATCCCACTTGTAGTTTTCTTTGCCGCGTACCTGAATTTCAACGCCGACGCTCATATTGGAATAGATTTCCCAAACCTCATAAGCAAGGTCACGTGCCATTGAGCTTACAACTTCACCGTCAGCATTGTAGCTTGTGATTTTAACATTCTTGTTGTAACGGTCATAAGTTCTTGTACCGCCGTCAGGCTCGATGAACTGAATCATCTGCTTTCTGCCGTTGGCTGTGACGGTAAAATCTTTGTGCGTATCTTCCTGCTGAATATAAGTTACTTCTGTTATATCACAGTCAACAGGAGGGATAAACGGTTCATAATCTGTGAGCACAAAATCATCATACGAGTCATATTCATCATAAAACAGAAGCATAGGTGGTTGCATATTTGAAGAGATATCCTTATTTGTTCCGTCGCTCATTGTGATTTCCCAACTGCAGGATTTTGAAAAATTCATGCTTCCTTTTTCGACCATATGGAAATTGTCAAATATTCCTATTTTATATGTTTCATATTCATCAAAAAACTCTTCACTAAGAACTTTGCACTTGACACTGAAAAGAATTGTATCATCAACAATACCCTCGTAGCCTTCAAAGTTTACCTCAACAAAGAAATAGTCGATAGCACTGCCGTTTGACTGAACATAACTGCCAAATTCAATAATTTCAGCAGTTCCGCCCATATTGTAAAGTGCTTCTGACGGGATAGCTTCAACAGGCTCTAAAAGGTCAGGCATATACAGGAACGGGAAAACAATTTTGGTTTTGGAGTTCTTGTCTGAACTGACATAATACTTATACGCTGTGTCGCAATCATAAGCTAACGGAAAATATGCATAATCACCGATTCTTGCGTGGAAAACATCAGCATCAACTGAGATGTCATCAAATTTACTCGGAGGAACATCCTCTTCAACAGGAGGAATGAACGGTTCGTAGTCTTTGATAAGTAAATCTTCATACACACCTTCGAAAGTTGCATATAATGATGGTTCCATATTTTTTGAAATATCCTTTTGAGTGCCATCACTCTTTTGAATCTTCCAGTCACAGAATGTGAAATCGGAAATGTTACCGCTGTCTACAATGTAGAAGCTGTCAAATATATCGTCTCTGAGATAACCGTCTACAAAGAAATCTTCTTTAATAACTTCGAATTTTACATTGAACAGAACGGCACCGTCTTCAATGCCTTCAAAACCTTTAAAGTTTACTTCAACATAAATATACTGACGCGTTGTTGTGCCGTTCGGGAAAACAAAAGTATCATCTTTGATGATTTCAACTGTACCGCCCATATTATACAACAATTCTGACGGTATAACATCAACGGGTTTTAAAATATCCGAAGCATAACCATACGGGAATATTACTTTTGTTTCTGAATTTTCATCCCAATCTGCATACGCGCCGTACGGAATATCGCAATCATAAGAGAGAGGGAAATACGCAAAATTGCCTTCTCTGACATGGTACGGTTTACCCGATACTGAAATTGTGTTAACAGCTGAAGCACCAACAGTACCGATTGAAAGTATCATAATAAGTGCTAAAATCATTGATAAAACTTTTTTCATAATATAATCTCCTTTTTGTTTTTTAGTCGGATTATTTTATGCTAAATCATTTCTAACCACCTCATTGTTTTATGTCTTCATTTAGTAGTCAGCCGAAATGCGATTTGTGACATAAAAAGTTTTGTTATAATAAAAGTTTAAAAAAACGAAAAACGGTAGGAAAATTCCTACCGTTTTTTGAGTATTTAACCGATAAATGTTATATAAAAACCTATACAAACAATCCTATTAACCACTTAAAAATTATTGCCAAGAAATCCGGCATTGCGTTAAAGAATTTAACAAATGTGCTTATCTCTTCTTCGGGAGTTTCTTGAGCTTCGGGGTCAGTTTTTTCCGCCTCAGCTTCAGGCTCGGATTTTCCCTCTTCTTCCACGATCGACTCATCATCTTCAATTATTATTTCAGGAGACTGGTCAATCAGATTTGAATAAGAAATATACGATGCTGTTTCAACAAGCGTTTCTGTCGGCATCGTCTGATCAATATCCGACAGCATCGTGCCTGCCTGATTGATAATATCAACATCAAGCCGATCTATAACACCGTCGTGGTTACAGTCCGCCGCGGCCCACACCGCTTCGCCTACATCCTCGCGCGTAAGCATTCCGTTTGCAAGACAATCTACAATAATCGCATCCTGACCGTCATACCACGAGTCACCGTTTGTGTCTCCGTAGATAACGACTTCGAACTCTTCCTGCGTTCCGTCACCGTAGGTCATTGTTATAACAGAGCCTGTGCCGAGAGCTGAGCTTTTGTCAGAAGAAATACTTACACTTTTGTCCATATTAAAGCTTGAAGAAGCATATTCGAGAGTTGAGCCTGCCTCAAAACCTGAAACCATACCGTGGGTTGCCTGCAATTCAGATAAAACAGAAGGAATAACGTTTTCTTCCTTCATACTGCAGGTAGTACACACTCTCATTTCAAGTCCGTCAGACCAACCTGTCGGATAGATAAGATATTCCCAGCCCGTCCAGGTATGCTGATTTGCAGATTCTATAACTTTCTCTTCATAATAATCGCATCTGCTGCAGGTGGTGACCCTGAGTCCGTCCTCCATACAGGTTGCACTCTTGACGATTTCTTTATGCAAATCGTGTCCGAGAGCAGCAGGGGTATATTTGATATAACCGTCACCGCAAACTGAGCAACTATAATGGCTTTTTCCTGCTTTCGTGCAAGTTGCTGCCTCTGAAGTTCTGTGAACATATTTATGATCAATAATCGGAAGCTCCTCAGTATAGGTATCACCGCAAACGCAGGTATATGTTTTAACTCCCGTGGTTACACAGGTTGCCGCTGTTGTTATTTCAAAAGAGTAGGAATGAATGTGCAAGCTGATATCGTGGTGATCTTCAAGCATAACAAAACCGTTGTTTTCGTTTGCACCGTCAACCATAAACGATCTTTGCTCACTGCCGATCTCCTTTGCAAACGATTCTGATTTTAACACTTCTTCCCTTCTTGAATAAACGCCCTCATCCGGCAGATAACCTGCAGCTTCATCTGCAAAGAAAGCAATCTCCCACTGAGTTGCTTCAAAATCACCCGTTCCGCTTATCAGAAGACCTTTTTCTCTGTTGTAATTAATATTACGACAACGCCAGACACATCCGTCGAATTTGCCGAAAAGTGCACCGATATATTCTCCGTTTGCTGTAACATCACCCGCAGAGTATGAGTGGTAAAGATTTGGGTAATTGGCACTTTGTATACAATCAATATAATATTCACGCTCTTCAAACAGATAAACCAGTCCGTTAGCAACTGCCCATCCGGGAGGATATTCACACGTAGACCAACCGTCTTTGCCGACAAATATTTCTTCGTACATATTGATTGTTGATAGCGTGCTTTTAAGCTCGCTGATTTCAACTTCAAGGTTATTACCCGGAGTGTAGAAGGAGCCTGCAAATCCACCGACATAGTCGTTACCGCTGACAGAGCCTGTGTGGTAGCAGAATTTCATTTCGTAGCCATCAAGCTCAATTGCACCTGCAATACCACCAACGTAATCACCCGTGGATTCAACCGAGCCGACGTTTGTACAGCCTTCAATATCCACAACATCTGTGCCTATCACTGATGTTATACCACCGACATAGTTACCGTCAGAAATAACCTTGCCTTTGTTGATACAGTCAAGCAACTGTTGAGTATTTTCCTGTAAACCTATGATACCACCACAGTAGTCGGAGCCGATAACGATACCGTTATTTTTACAGGATTGGAAATCAGAATAAGTTGCATTACCGACAATACCGCCAGTGTTTGATTCATCGTTGATGATTATACCGTCAAAGGTGATGTTCGAAAAGAACGAATTTTCAGCCACACCGCAAAACGCACCGACATTTTCTGTTGGTGATTCACGCAGGTCAAACAGTGAATTGGTGATTTTCAGATCCCAAAATTTAGCGTATGAAACTTCAGTGAACAAACCTTGCGAATTCAAGTAAAGTCCGCTGATTGAATAACCGTTACCCATAAGATCACCCTTGAAGGTCATCGCAGATTCACAAAGCATAATGTCGCTTTCTTCCGTAATCTCTTCGCCGTTATAAAGAGGCGTATTATTTTCGTCGAGAGAGAAAACGCCGTCATTTATAACGATATCAGAAGTCAGCACGAAGGTTGCACCCTCACAGGTCTGACCTCGCTGATTGATAAGCTTTATGAATGTTTTAAAATCATTGAAGTTTTTGATGTAATAGATTTCGCCACTTTCAATTTCCGTATTCATCGAGAACGAACCGTCCGAAGCAAGTGTGAACGTCGGCATACAAGTGATGAGCAACGCAACAGAAAGCAGGACACAAGTCATTTTCAGCCATTTACTCATAGTATTACCTCCTTATTTTCATTTAAAAATGCCGATAAACCAATTGAATACTGTTATAAAGAAATCTGCTATCGCATTGAAGAACTGAACAATCTGACTCGGCTTTGTTTCCTTTATTTCAAAGTTAACTGTTGCCGTGCCTTTGTAATTACCCAGACCTTTAATTCTTACGGTACCGGTCCCGACGGAATTATTGTTCTCATAGGTAATTGAATAGTCCTTGCCTTCCTGAAGCTTTTGTCCGCTATGTTTAAGCGAAACTTCAGGTGTGACAGCTGAATCCTCATATTTCTGAGAAGGGATTGATGAAATCTGCACATCTGCAATATTTTTTGCAACAATGGCAAAATCAGCCTTGGAGACGAGCATATCAAAATCTCCCTTACCCGTTACAACAACACTCGCAGTTCCCACGTTAACGTTATTGTAGAAATCTGCTGTGTAATCGCTTTTATTAAGCTTCTGCGAAGACATTGATACAGTCAACGCAGGTTTTATTTCCTTTGTTGTATAAGTCTGATTCGGAATGGGGTCAACAACGAGAGTTGTTACCTTGATTTTTTGTTTTTTTGCATAGTCCTCTGCGTAGGAATCCTCCCAGCAGAAGATTGTAACCTTTTCAGAGCCGTCGAAAGCATCGTCTGCGATTTTTTCAACGGAATCTGCAATGACAACAGTCTCGAGATTTTCGCAGTCTGCAAAAGCCTGAGAGCCGATTTCGTTTACATTACCACCGAGAGACACGGTTTCCAGTTCACTGCAACACATAAAGCTCTGTGCACCGATGTATTGCTTTTCCTCCGGCTCGTAATCACCCTTACCTATCTTCGCCGTTTCAATATTTGAACCGTAGAATGCACGGTCAGATATACCGTGGGTATCAGTAAAATCAAACCCTCTCAACGGACAGCCGTAAAAAGCATCCTCACCTATTATTTTCTCTGCAGGATTCCACTCAAGAATATCAAGAGATTTGCAATCATAAAAAGCTCTGTAAGGAATATCTGTTATGCTTGCGGGCACATAAGCTTTGGATAACTTATAACAACTATTAAAAGCACTTGAACCTATTTCTGTTACACTCTCGGGGAGTATAACTTCCTCTAAATTTGAGCATGCATAAAAAGTTTCATCACCGATTACACGCAGACAATCGTTGAAATTGATTTTTTTCAATTCGTACATTTCTACGAATGTGCCGTGCATTTCTTTAAGATTTTTCGGCAAAGTTATTTCTTCAATCATTATGCAACGGTGAAAAAGTGCGTCACCAAGATACTCTACACTGTCGGGCAGATTTGCATTCATTTCGGGCACATCAACAGAATAATCTTCTATACCCGTAAAACAAATTGCTTTATCGCAGATAACTTTCAGGCCATCAGGCAATTTTGTTGATATTTTAGATGAAGAATTTTTATTATAAAACAATCCGTCTGGAAGAACCTCAACACCCTGAGGAATATTGACACTTTCAAGGGATTTACACTCCAAAAAGGAGCAGTAGCCGAAATGCTCTAGACTTTCGGGGACGATAATTTCGATGAGATTATCATCTCCCGCAAAGGCATAACTGCCGATAGTTTTAACGTCTTCGGGAAGAATTACTTTTTTGAAATTATATGTATATTCAAACTCAAGAGCCCACCACTGTTCTCCCGCTTTTGTTGCTTGTGAAAAAGCAAAATCGCCAACAGCAACAACAGGATGACCGTCAATTTTGTTCGGAACAGTAACTTCTTCCGCATCAAAATTGATATAGCGTACGATTGTTGCTCCGTCCTGATTGAGCGTATACTGATAATCTCCGCTTGTCAGAACGGTTTCGTCATCGCTGTTGTATATTTTGTAACGGTAGGTGCCGTCCTCATAAAACTGCTTCATTCCAAGCTCCTGTAACTTAGAATCTATGCTCACCGACGGAATTCCCTTGAAAACCAGTTCAGCAGTTTCGGGGAAATCGACCAAATTTACTGAAATAGAGCAGTGATTTGCAAACTCTTTCTCGAAAACTATTTCCTTAAGCTGCAGACCCCAGAATCCTGTTAATGCAAACATAGTCACCGTTGAAGGAATACTCAGGCTTTCAACTGCCGTAAAATCAAAAATGTTGTTATATAGGCTGACAAGACCGTCAGAAAGGTTGACTGTTCTGAGTGATGAGCATTGAATAAAAGCATACTCACGGATGGTTTCTACGCTTGACGGGACAGTAACCTCAACCAATGTTTTGTTATCTCTGAAAGCTTCCCTGCCGATGACTCTGACAGGTCTGTTGCCGAGAACAGACGGTACTTCAACAACGGCATCCGTACCGTTGTATTTCGTTATCGTTGCATATTCGTCAAAATAAATGCTATACTCCCAGTTGCCATAGGTCAGGGCATCTGCCTCAATCGAAAAATCGCCGAGACTGACCATTCCGACGGTTACAATAATCGCCAGAAAAAGTGAAATTATTTTTGAAAGAGTTTTATTCATAGCTCCACCTTACGACCTTTCTCTTATGCCGAACTGTGCATAAACCGACTTGTGTTTTATCGTAATCATTGCCGTTTTTCCGTCGGGAAGAAGTTCAGTTTCAACGGTGTAATCGCTCTCTCCCAGTTTTTCTTCTGACTTGTCGCTGTATACGGCATAGACTTCCATTCCCTCAAGGTCTATGTTGTTGATATCGTCCGTTCTGAAATCAAAATCATCAGGGAATGCGGCATAAATCGAGTTGAGAACCTTTGTGTCCTCATCACGGAGAACTCTTACCCTGAATGTTTCGGTAAGGTTTTCGTATCTGACAGTAACGGTTTCGTGTTTTTCCTCTTTGCCGAAGGTTTTGTCGGTGGTGATTTCAAAATCTTCCGCAGAAAGTTTTTTTACATTACCGTCAGACATTTCTATTTTCAAAACTATTCCGTTCGGATTGAACTTTTCACCGACGACATATTCATCCTTGAAGTCTGAAGCAAAGGAAAGAATCAGCTTCGTGGGGAAAACAGCCGTGGTGGACTGAGTTGTAGTAGTGGTAGTGGTTGTTGTTACCGTAGTGGTCGTTTTATTCTCCACTTCTTTTTGTTCGCGGATTTTTTCTACCGTGTATCCGACAGCAACCGTGCCGATTGAAGCAGCAAGGATGATCGCGCAGGCAACAAGGATACTCCATACCTTCTTGCTGAATCTTCCCTTATAAGTTTTATTGATAAACGGAATAACATTTGAATAATCTTCTTTTTCGAGGTTATCAAGAATGTCGATACATTCGTCAATTAAGTCGCAATCGGGCTCATCCTTGAGAAGCTCGTTATCAATAACACTGTTTATGAGTTCTGCTATTTCAAATTTTAATGTATTTTCATCAAGGATTTCGTCAAGAATGTCTTTATTTATTATAATCTTATTCACGGTATCACCTCACCCGAATAAATCTTTCTCGTAAATTAAGTCTTTTATATGTTGCCGCAGTCGTGAAACTCTTTTGGCTACGGCGGTGGGTTGAATATGCAAAATTTCTGCAATTTCTTTTAACGATTTTTGCTGAACATATTTGAGTATGTACAGCTCCTGTTCCTGCTCGGACAGCGTTGCTATCAGAATCCGTGCAAATTCGTCATAGTCGAAGTCATCGGATATTATCGGCGGTGCAGGTGCGTTTTCCGCTTCGGTCAGCTCAACCGTCCGTGTCCGTTCTTTGCTGTAATGCTCGACTGTCCGTTTGACGAAGTTGTCTGCCGTCCTGTAAAGAAATGCCCTTGGCTGTTCTATCGTTTCGCCCTCGCTCAATTTCCTTTGAAGTATGACGAAGGCATCCTGGACACAATCTTCAGCGTGTTCGCTGAATTCACCGAGACGCACACGGCAATATTTAAATATACTTTGATAATACTTTTCGTAACAGTCGTTGATAAACTGTTCAACGGATAATTTTTCGTCCACCGTATGCACCTCCTTTTTTTGCTTTCTATTTAGTAGTCAGCCAAATCGCGATTTGTGACATAAAAAATCTAAAAATATTATAAAACTTTTTACAGACTTATTATATTGACATATTAACCAATAAACCCGACATCATTTCTACTGTGATGTCGGGACGTTTTGAATCGATATATTGAAATTCGCTGTAGTATCTGTTATAATATCCTTGTCAGCGTGACAACACTATGACAACAAAAATCTTGATAGTCCATATTCATTGGATAATCTGAACAATTCCGATAACACGTGTAAAAATACCCATACAAAAGTGTTTAAGTTAAAGTTATCGGGATTGAATAAAGTAGAACCCCTAACGGATTTTTACATCCGTTAGGGGTTGTTTGTTATGTATGATTATTCAACCGTGTGTTTGAAATTGCCGTAATATTCCCAGGTGTTCTGTGAACGCACATAGATTTCGATTCGGTTTTCACCGCTTTCGGTCATCCATACTTTACCTGTGAACTCAAGCTTACCGTCTTCAAGCACTTCTGCACTGTCGGCATAATATGTTGAGGTTGTGCCGTTCGGCATTTTAAACTGAATTCCCTGAACATCCGCACCTGTAACAAGGACTATCTTTGCAGGACCTTTCTTGGTTACGGGTTCTAAGTATGACTCGTAAATTTCTGTATCAAATACAGGCTCTGTAAACTCAATTGTGAAGTTATAAGTAGATTTTCCCCAAAGATATTTTGCACCGGTTATAAACTTCGCACGCATTCTCACTTCAGGACCGATGAGGTTTGTGTTGATTTTCCACACTTCATAAACAGCTGTACGGTCAAGAGCATCCACCGCATTACCGTCTGTATCATAAGCTGTGATTACAACATTTTTGTTGCCTCTGTCATATGTTCTTGTGCCGCCGTCCTCTTCAATGAACTGAACCATCGTCGGTCTGCCGTTTACAGTTACGGTAAATGTGTTATGCGTATCGGCTGACGGAGTGTAGTCAACCTTTAAAATTTCGGTTTTTCTTTCAGCTACTTTCACATAACCTGAAATTGCCGTTACATCGTCGGCGACATCAATATTTTTGCCATTCTCATCGCAGAAAATATAACCGTCTGCGAGAAGTGCGTTTACAGTTGTTCCGTAAACTGCAATACCATTCGGAAATTCACCGCCCTTTAAAACAGGAACTGCTCCCTCAAGATAGCAAACAGTAAGTTCGCCGTAAGGTGTGCCGGTTATGCTTCCGGTTTCGTGGTCCTTGCCGGTGAAGGATCCACCGGTAATCTCTATAACAGAGGAACCCAAAACGTTAATTGCCGTATAGGATTTACCACGGAACTCGCCGCCTGAAATATATGCTGTTCCCATATTCAGAATACCGCTACTGCCGCTTATCTCTCCGCCGTAAACATAGAGTGTTGCATCCGTGTAGTTATATAACCCCTCTCCGCCGCATTCAAACTTTCCGTTGTACACATAGGCTGTACCTGCGTTAGTAATTGCCGAATATGAGTCTGTTTCGATTGTACCGTTTTCAAAGAAGAGTGTAGCATTGTTGTAAATACCATCGTCGCCCTTGAAAGTGCCTGATTCAACAGTGAGCACACCGTTATTTTGGATTGCCGGATAACCGTTTTTATTGCTTTGTATGGTGCCGTTTTCTCCACTGTCCTTAATTGTTAAATCAACTGAGGGAAATGTAATAAATACAGCACCATTTTCACAAAGTATTGTCTTGCCGTTAAGGTCAAGTGTGAACTTTCCGAGTTGAATAAACTGTACTTCGGTGGATATAATATCCTCAAGCAGAGTGAGCGTACAATTTTCAGCTTGTCCTGCTTCCCAAACAGCTTCGCTAAGGGTGAGCCAATAAGTAGTAGTGTCATTGACGGTAATGGCAGCCTCAGGGCTCATATAAAATCCGCACTCACCGCAATTTCCCGTCGCAGAATCGAAAGTATGGTTGCATTCATAACCACAGCCGTTTGCACATACACTGTCCTTATTTGACCAGTCGTGATTATTATTCTTTACACCGTATTCAATGCCGCAGATGTCACAGATATCACCGTGTACACAGTTTGCCTTGTTAGTATCCTCTTCAGTGGTATGGATACTACAATTGTAGCCACACTTTAAACACATAGACCACGGTGCCTCTACATCGATATTGATTCCGGCCATTTGCTGAATGTCACCTTCACGAATATCTTTTACAACTATCTTGTAATATTTATATGCAGTATCGGCATTCACTGTAAAAGGTGCAGATTCTTTCTCTGCAGAAAGGATAATTTTGGTAACGGAGTGAATATGTGTCCATTCTCCGGTTTCAGTGTCACTGCCATAAAGATCCCAAGACATCCAGTTTCGTCCCGGGAAATTAACAGTATCTTCAGCAGGAGTCAATGTATAGGAGTTAATAATAACTTTATCGCTATAGCGGAAAACTACACTTGCTTCATCATAAAATTTACTGCACCACTTTGTATCGTTCTTTTTGTCAAAAAGATTCTCGGCACCCTCATCATCAAAGCCTCCCGACGAAGAGTCATGAATAGGATAAGGCTCAACAAATTCTTCATGAGGACATTCGTAGCCACAACCGTTTGCGCATACACCATCGCATTTTGTCAAATCGTGTCCGGGGAAATATTTATTACAATCAGGACAGTATATACCGTTGTTAGCTCCGTTTTTATCACAGATATTATCTGATGCAACTACTCTTGTGCAATAGTGCATTTGATAATTTGATGGATTAATAGTATATTTACCTTGTATTTCAACTTCATTCCATTCGTCAGCAGTACCAACATAATAAATATCGCTCAAGTTTGTGATATAGAAAGCATTTTCAGCGATGGTTTTTAAACTGTTGGGAAGGATTATTTTCTCAAGTCCTTCACAAGCAGTGAACGTTGACTCTTTGATTGTTGTTATACCATCAGGAATGGTTATTTCTTTAATGCTTTCACAGTAACCAAATGCATATCCCTCGATTGATGTTAAACTCGAGGGAGGTTTATTTCTGTCAGACTTTTACAAGCCCAGAATGCAGAATTACCGATTGACGTTAAACTCGAGGGGAGGTTTATTTCTGTCAGGCTTTTACAACACCAGAATGCAGAAATACCGATTGATGTTAAGCTATCAGGAAGGTTTACTTTTCGAAGATTTTCACAAGAGTTGAATGTGTCGTTTGGGATAGCTGTTACACCATTCTCAATAATTACAGTTATGATACTGTTGCAGTAATCACGAAATGCAGGATTATATGTAATTTCACCCTCACCGCTGATGATAAGTGTACCTTCAGAATCAAGTGTCCAGGTAATATTGTCCCCTTCTGCACCGCAGGTACCGCTTGCTACGATATCGGTCGCAAAAACCATCGGTGCACTTGTCACAATCATCAGGACTGTGAGGATGATTGATAAGGTTTTCTTTAAAGTTTTTTTCATAGTTTTTTCCTCCTTATTGTTATTTGTAGAGTAATTATGTTTTTATTCCGCATTCAGCAGTTCAACATAATCTCTGAAATCTTTGAAAATGCGTTTACCCATACCTTTGTAATCCAAAGACAGGGTTTTTTCGATTTTTCTTTTCCGTACTTCTTCGGGCACATTGTAGATCATCATTATAGTATTCAGTGCGCCTGAGATACGAGCTTCGAGATGAACAGTTTCATCTATTGCGTTGAGCGTTGCGTACTCAATACCCGAAACAAGGGTTTCAGCTTCACGGAACTTCTCATCTGCCCAGTCGGGACAATACTCTGCGAAAACTTCCTTGGCGCGTTCTGTGTCATTTTTCTGAATAATTGCAAGACATACAGGACTCTGATAGGTCGAAACGAAAAAGTCCTTTGCAACCTTGTTCTGCTCGCATGCAGATGCCATTGTCATAAGCTCAAAGCACAATGCCAGCAACGAGCTGATACCGTCATCTGCTTCCTCTCCCATAAGCTTCCATTGAAATTTGCAGAGCATTTCAACAAGCTCGGCAAGAATATGCTCCTTCGACGGGAAATGGAAGGTGAAATTTCCTTTGCTGATGCCCAGCTCATCGCTGACCATCTTGACCGATGTTTCCGTATAGCCCTTTTCAAGAAACATCTGTGTCGCTACACGGATTATTTTATGTTTAGTATTTTCTTTAGCTTTCTTCGCCATAATTCCTCCCGAAACAAAGAAATTTTACTGTGCACAAAACAAATAGCACTCGTACTAGTCATATAATAGTACGAGTGCAGTGATTTGTCAATAGTTTTTTTATTTTATTTTTGTCACAGCGACGATATAATTCTGAAAGGAGATTTTCTGCCGTTTATATTTTTGTATATCTCAATTTGTGTAAATTAAAAATTCAATCAACCAAAAACAAAACCACCTGAAAACTCTATTTTCAGGTGGTTGAAATTTTATTTTTAACGCGCAAACCTTTGTGCGTATCCGCACTTTTTGCAAAGCTCCTCTGTAGCTATGCCACATTTGAATCCCTCGATGATTTTCAAAGCTCTTTCGGAATGTAAAATCGATTGTATATCTTCATTAAAAATATTACCAAGGTTGATAATGCCGTCACTGTCAAGGCAGCAAGGCACCACCGTACCGTCTGAAAGAATACCGAACTGATCCTTAAGACCGTAACAGAAAAATTTATCACCTTTTATCTCATTGTTATTGTCGGGCCATTCGAATTTTTCGCCCCATTCAAGATGAATTTTATTGCGTATTCTGATACCACGGGTATTTTCTGCCCATTCTCCGTCTATGTTTTCTTTAAGCATATTAAAAACGATTTCGTTTTTGCCACCGTCAAAGCCCTTGTTCCAAAGGCGAAAAACTATAATAATACCTTTGTCGGCGGCTTTTTTTGCAAAGTCCGCAAGCCGACAGATGTATTCGGTATGCTCCTCAGAAGTTCCTTTTTCAAAACTGTGCAAGGAGATGTTGATTTTATGTACACCTGTGGTCAAAAGCTCGTTCCCGCGTTTGTTTAAAAGAGTTCCGTTGGTGGTAATAATTGATTTGTATCCACGCTTTCCTGCCAGTTTTATAAAGTCAGGAAGCAGTGGATGAGTAAGCGGCTCTCCCATAAGATGATAATAAATATAGTCAGTTTGTCCGCTTATTTTATCAAGAACAAGGGTGAATTCGTCCATAGTCATTTGCTTCGGACTTCTGCTGTGCTTATGACAAAAAGAACAGTTCATATTGCATATGTTGGTAATTTCGATATAAACCTTATTGTACATAAATCCTCCTTGTTCTTGCTGATGAAATTAAATTACTGAATTTGCAAAAAGTGGCTCAAACCAACGGTTTTAAGCCACTTTAAAGCTATTGATGTTATTCCCACTCACTTAAGTTCATTATTTTTAATTTTATAAAACCGCGTAAAATCAAGCTTTTTTAAAAGTCGGAATAGGGGAAAAAGACCGCTTTTGATCACTTGATACTGTACTTCCAATATCACCGACACTTTTGCCGAGCCGAAAAACAAGCCCACCAGCCTGAAAATAGGTATTTCACGATTCCAAATGGATTGTACCACATAAAAAGCCAAGTGTCAATACTTTAAAGTGGTAAAGCACAATCTTTTCGAGTTTTGTTGTTATATCAGCTTTAGGTTTATAAAAGCTGTTGTTTTTTCGTTTGGTTTTGAATTTTGTATAGCTCTTGAAACGGTAATATTTTTGCCGATTGTTAAAAAATAATCCCGATATTATTGTGTTTCAATCTGTATTATGGTATTATCAAATGGGTATATATATTTAATTGTATAATATATAATAAGGGCGATGATTCCGTGACTGATAAAGAATTAAAAAGGTTAAGCCGACTTGAATTGCTGGAGCTTCTTCTGGCAGAGACTCGTGAAAACGAAAGACTCAGAGAAGAACTTGCAAAAGCAAAGAAAGAAAACAGCATAGAAAAAAGTGCAACACTTCTTAATGAAACTGTAAAGCAACTGGATGAAGCTTTGAAAAAAGTTTCTTCGATAAGCAACATACCGACTGATGCAGGCAGTACAGTTAAAAAGTTATCCGCAGGGAATAAGGCTTTCTCAGGTAAGAAGCTGAAATTGCTTGACTTTTTTTCAAAGGATACGTTCAAGTCAACTGCAAAGAACTTTAAACATATTAAAATCCAAAAGAAACCAAAAGCGAAATGATTACGATTCTTCTGGTATATTAACGGAGGACATTTTAATAAATGGCATTCAAAAGAAAGAAAAAAGAACTTCAGTTTCCCACATCAGGGCAGATTGAAAAAGCAATTGCCAAAGAGCAATACAGCCGTAAGTATAAAAAAGTGCTGAAAAGTACTCTTTCTTCACTTATTGTAGTTGCAGCAATTGCCGTGCTTATTGCAACTCTCGCGTTGCCTGTTCTGCAGATTCAGGGAAGCAGTATGGAACCGACTCTTAATGACGAAGAAATTGTTGTTCTTATAAAAACACCAAACCTGAAAAGGGGACAGCTTTGTTGCTTCTCGTATCAGAATAAACTTCTTATAAAACGAATAATCGGTATACCGGGAGATACTATCCACATTAACGAAAAGGGTTATGTGTATGTTAATGATGAATTGCTGGACGAGCCGTACATTATTGACCGTGCTCTCGGTGAATGTGATATCGAATTTCCTTTTCATGTAACCGAAAACCACTACTTCATTCTCGGAGACCACCGTTCTACATCAATCGACAGCCGAAGCTCGGTTGTAGGGCTTGTAAGCTCCGAACAGATTGTCGGCAAGATTTTCTTCAGAATCTGGCCGTTTGACAAGATGGGCAACATAGATTATCAGGAGTATCAGGAAAATATCGAAAATCCTGAAGATCAGAAAACGCAAGAATAAATTACTTTTATAAAATCACAGAAAGGGGGGAAGCAATTATGGCAGGTGTGAATCATGAATATCTCAAAGACCATAAGCTGTTCAGAGTGAGAAACAAAAGAATAATTGCGTTGTTCCCTCTTATTGCTGTTATTGTTGCAATTGCAGTTTTCTGGTGCCTTAAGCTTGTCGGTATTACGATTACGAGTGATGCGCTGTGCGAGTTAAATGAACACACGCATATCAGCAGCTGTTATTCGGGCGATGAGCTTGTATGCCTAAAGCCGGAACATACTCACACTGCCGAATGTTTCCCCGACAAGACTGTTGACACAGAAGAGGCAGAGGATTGGTTAAAAACTCTCGATAAGGTTAAAATTACAAACAATCTTGCGGAAAATCTTGTTGCTGTTGCAACATCGCAGGTCGGCTACAGTGAAAGTGACCGCAACTACGAATACAATGCATTCGCTGAAAAGAATAACTACACCCGCTACGGTGAATGGTACGGAAGTCCTTACGGCAAATGGAACACGATGTTTGTTTCTTTCTGTATCGGACACGCAAATATCAATAATTCAGATTTGTTGACAAGCGCTTCTGCAGAATCGATGAGACAGGCATGGCAGAAAAAGTCTGTTTATTCTTCGGCTGAAAGCTATGACGCTCAGAGAGGCGACGTTGTTTTCTTCGATACGGACGCTAACGGTAAGGCAGACCGTACGGGCATTGCAATTTACAAAAGTGACAAGCTTCTTATGGTTATTGAGGGCGACGTTGACGGTGAGGTAAAGAAGGTTAACTACACCAAAACAGATACTGTTCTCGGCTACGGTAAGACAAGCAAACTTTATGTTGCAGAGCATATCACCTCGGTTGATAAAGGTGAGTCAGATATCGGTACCGTCAAGCCGACACTTGAGGGTAAGCTTAAGTATTACATCCCAAACAGTGCAACTCATACTACATACAACCTCAGACGTTCAGCTCCGCAAAGTGTTTACGACAGTGAACCGCTTGTTATGATGGCTGCAGCAAATCAGGATATTACATATACCTCACACCTTGAAGACGAAGTTGTTGCTGCTGTGTTCAAAGACTTGAACGGCAATGAGCTTGGCAACGGTTCAACTGTTCATATCGGCCAGTCTTACATCGTTTCACTTGAATTCAGCGAAATCAACACGGGCAGTCAATGGATTCAGTTTGAGCACGATGCTGACGGATATCTTACATATCATATTCCGCCAAACCTCCATTGCGATGAGTTTGACAGCTGGCATAAAATTTCGGCAAGAACCGAGTCCGGTACGGTTGAAGACGTTGGTGAATATTATGTTGACGCCAACGGTTTGTTGCGAGTCAAATTTTACGAAGATGCCAACGGTGTCAATTTCGTTGATAAATACGCTAACGTTGACTTCACTATCGATTTCAGTGCAACGGTTGATGCAACACAGTCGGGCGATTCTACAGAAGTAAAATTCAACGATGATATTAAAATCCAACTTAATATTGACGATGTTGCGGGTATTCAGGTAACCAAAACACATGGTGACTACAACGAAGACGATAACACTCTTGAATATACGATCAGAGTTGATGCCACAATGGGTCTTGTCAAGGATCTTGTTATCGATGACCAGATATGGGAAAACCACTATGTATTAAGAGATACAATCGTGATAACCGACCTTGACGGTAATCCTATCGTTCCTCAGCCCGTAGTCAGCGATCACCCTAATCAGTACGCAAACTACGGTTTCAGCATTTCCGGCTTCCCTGATTTTTCAGCGGGAGAAGGTTTCCTTATCAAATATAAATCAACACCGCATGACTATCTTCTTTCAAACGACTTCGTTGATATGTGGAACGGTCTTGATACTTATGCAAAGAATCCCGGTGGCGGAGATATTTACCAGTGGGCTGAAGACTGGACAAAGGTTGAATTTACAAGGATTGAAAAAGACGGTAAAATGGTCGTTCTTACTGACGCTCAGGGTAACAAAATTCCTGTCATCGAATGGGGCGTAGGTATCAGAAAAACAGCTGAAAATCTACAGGGTACTGTTATTATCGATACCCTCGGTGAAGGCCTGGCATATTACACAGGTCAACCGATTACGATCAAACGTTATGACGAATGGGGAAACAGACTCCCCGACATCTATCTCAGCTGGGATCAAGTAACTATCACAAATACTGACGGTAAAATTTCAATGCAGTTTGCCCTTCCTTCGGGCTATGCATTTGATCTTATTTACTACACCACATTCCCGCCGTTGGATGAAGGTGAAACAGATACCCACACAAACAGAGTTGAAGCAATTATCAACACAAGACCTGAGGGAACTGAAGGTTCGGCAGACGTTATCGGCTTCGTGCCTCACGTTGAGAAGCACGCAAGCGGTAATGACGGCGAATATATCAACTTCGAAATTAAAGCGGAAGTTTCCGGTGCGATCAAGGATTGGGGTCATTTCTTCCTCACTGACCTTGCAGCTTTCTGGGGATACAACAACGCAGAAGGATATCTTTACGTTCAGAACCTTCCCGAAAATCTTGTTGTAACCGCAACAACCGAAAGCGGACAGGTTATAACATTCACTCCTTATGTAGAAGGCGGTCCGACAGAAAATACATATATCCTTGTTGCACCTGCAGAGGGTAACCAACACCACAGTTTTAATATCCTGTTTAACACAGCGGATTCAAATCCTGATACAATGTTCGAATCATCAAAGTGGCTTTTCCACGAAGATGCAACACTCAAGGTTACCTACAGACTTCCGTTTGATGCTAAAACAGGTACTGAATGGATCGGTGAGCTTACAGGTGATAAAACTCTCGAAGATGTCCTTCTTGAAGGCTACAAAATGTCAAACGAAGTTTATATGAACTTTACACAGGCTATTCAGGGCGTTGCAAGTTCACAGTACGAATACTCCCCGATGATAACCAAAAAAGGTCATGTCAATGATAACGGAACGATTGATTACAATGTTGTGTTCAATAACTCCGTTCCGGGTTCGGGCGGTCACAGCGGATATCTTAATAACCAGATATCAAACGTAGTGTTCCACGATGATTTTGACGAAAAGCTTGAATATGTTAATGGTTCACTTGTTGTTACTTGTTATTCACCGTATGATTCAAACACATGGCTTGCGAAGTACAGGTACAACGGTACAGTATCGGGCAATTCCTTTGACATACGTGCAGAAGATTTCCAACTTGTTGAATACAATACCGAAGCCGGATGGGGCGGACTTGCATATACTGCAAATTTAAAGGATTACTATGAACACATCAACGCCGGCGGTAAGTATGTTTTTAACTATCAGCTCAAGGTTAAGGATGAGCACCTTGCCACAACCGACCATTCAAAGTATCAGTTTGACAACGTAGCTGAGCTGACATGGGGCAGAGATAATACATCGGGTCCTGCACACGAATCCGTAGAATTTGAAACGGGACTTCTGGATAAGACGGTTGTTCAGGAAGATTCAAAGCTGTTGTTCGGTATTCACGTCAACCGCGGTGCGCTTGATATCCTTGAAGGTACCGACACACTGACAATTGAAGACGTGATGACAGAAAATCTTTCGGTTTATTGGGATTCAATCAAGCTCAAGTATGAGGACACTCCAGGCAACTGGGTCGATTTTGATTCTGAACAAAGCGCATATGAATACACAATTACCTATGACCCTGCAAACAACAAGCTGACTTTTGTGGTTCCTGATGAGCTTCATATCATAATCGACTATAAAACGCTCATAACGGAAAGCGGTCTGGTTTCTGTCAGCAACTCAATCGTTGTTGACGGTAAGGCTGAAGTTTCAGATATCGTTGATGCTATCTTCCGTGTTGATGAACACAGCGGCGGTGCTTCGGGTTCGAACCACGAGATAACTCTTATCAAACAGGACGGCATTACGAACCTTCCCCTTCAGGGTGCAAAGTTTATGCTTTTCGGCCCGATGGGTGATTCAAATGCACAGCTTCCGCAGGGAGTGACCAACCGTACAATCACTACCGAAGACGGTAAGATATTATATTACATCGGCACTTATGAAACAGGAACAGACGGAATCTGTAATATTGAAACACAGTATCTCACTCCCGGCGGTCCGTATGCTTTCGTCGAGCTTGTTGCTCCGGAAGGGTATGAGCCTTTGGATAAGCCTGTATACTTCTATTTCTACGATACGGATCCTGACGGTTTTATCCAAAGTGTTACCACCCTTATAGCAATTGAAAACTTTTCGGGGAGCTTTCTGATTCCCGAAACGGGTGGTACGGTATTTTTCACGGCAACAATCGGTTTTGCTTTAACGGCAGTTCCGGTTTTGTATAGTTTGATTCGTCGTAAACGGGAAAGGAGGCTTAAAAACCTCCTTGGCTAGGGAAACAGTACAAATCCGAACCCGTCTGAGAGTCGTTCTTGTATCGGCTTTTTGGACGTATCGGGTTTGAGAAGGAATAAGGTTTACTGTACCCTAAGCCACTGACATTTCTGAAAACTTTGTTTCAGGGGGACAAAGTTTGTCAGAAATTAATTAGGTTGTTAATCTTGGGAAAACACAATAAATCCTCTCGGGTTGTTTGTGTTTTGCCGAAGGGACGGCGAAAATCCGGCTGAAAACGGGCTCGGATTTTAACTGTTTCCCTATGCTGACCCGAATATGATGAAGAAAACGAAAATTGCAAATTAAATTATAGAAAGGAAGTAAGTTCATGAAGAAATTATTTGCAGTTTTAATGGCAATCGCACTCGTTCTCACTATGGGAACAACATTCGCATTTGCAGCGGATGCAGGTACAATCACCATCACTAATGCTGTTGACGGCGCAGATTATAACATCTATAAGATGCTTAATTTTGCACCTTCAAACACAGCAGGTGACAAGGGTATCTACACAATCGTTGACGGTTGGGAAGATTTCTTTGCCGCAACTCCCGCAACAGATTACTTTACAGTAACAAATAATGCGGATCAGACAACAGTTACACTCAAAGACGGTGTTACTGCTGTTGACCAGACTCTTGCAAAGGCAGCTATCGCTTATGCAGAGGCTGAGGGTATCGATGCAACTGCAACAGCTAATGCATCCGGTGAAACAGTTGAGTTCACAGGTCTTAGCCTTGGTTACTATGCAATCGACACATCACTCGGTACTCTTTGCGCACTCACAAACACAAACTCAGACTTTACAGCAGCTGAAAAGAATGAGAAGCCTGACATCGACAAGTTCGTTCAGGAAGACAGCGAAATGAACAATGCTGACGAAGGCTGGGGTAAGGTAAACGATGCTGATATTGATCAGGTTGTTAACTACAAGTCAACAATCACTGTTGGTCTTGGTGCAACAAACTATGTAATGCACGATACAATGGAAGCAGGTCTTACATTTAACAACGACGTAGTTGTTAAGCTTGCTGACGGTACAGTTGTTGACGCTTCAAACTACACTGTAATGGTTTCTCCTGATGACGGTCACACATTTGATGTTAAGTTCAATAATGATTTCATCGCAGGCCTTGCACAGGGTACACAGTTCACAGTTTACTACTCAGCAACTCTTAATGAGAATGCTAACATCGTAACAGACGGTAACGACAACACAGTTTACCTTTCATACGGTGAAGACAGCACTTGGGAAACATCTGAACACAAGACAACAACATACACTTGGAAAATTGATGTTTTGAAGTTCACAATGGATGGCGAAAACAAAGTCAGCCTTGCAGGTGCTACATTTCAGCTCCTTGACAAGAACGGCAACGCTATCAAGTTCTCAGCTGTTGACGGTGCTGCAGTTCCTACATATAAGGTAGATGCAGAAGGCACAATCACAGACATCACAACTGATGCAAACGGTAAGTTCGAAATCGTAGGTCTTGATGAAGGTTCATACAAGCTTCACGAAGTTTCAGCTCCCGAAGGCTATAACAAGCTCGCAGCTGACATCGATGTTGTTATCACAAGCACATACGATGAGGCTAATCTCACAGCTACATACAAAATCAACGATGCTGACCCCGCAACAATCGAAGTAGAAAACAAGACCGGTGGTCTCTTCCCTGAAACAGGTGGCATCGGTACAACAATCTTCTACATCGTTGGCGGACTTCTTATGCTTGCAGCATTCGTAATTCTTGTTTCAAAGAAGAGAATGTCTTCATTTGCATGAAAGGATAAAGAATCGGACGGTTCTGAGGAATCAGAAGATTCTGATAACTCCGAAGAATCATAAGATTCCCGCGGCAAATGCTGCACAGTAAAAACTAAAATCCCCCTACCGGCCCCCTGCCGGTAGGGGTAATCCCGAAAATACAATTAAAGTTTTGACCGCTGTTACCGAATGTCGGTTGTGGCGCTGAAAATTTTAAAAGAATCAAGAGATATATTATGAAAGAAAACACAAAGAAAAAAGTAAAAAAGACAAAGAACAAGAAAAAGAAAAGCGGTCTGAGCTCAACTATAGCTCTGGTTGCTATCTTTTTCGTTGGTTTGTGTGTCTTGCTTTATCCAACTATAAGTGATTTCTGGAACGAGAAAAGACAGTCTCAGGCAATTATGAACTATGATGACTTGATTGTCGACCTTACTCCCGAAGATTTTCAGGAATATTTTGATAAGGCAGACGATTATAACCGTAAGCTCAGAAAGATTTCGTTTCCTTTTGTCGGATACGGCGAGCTGGATGACCATTATTATTCCACTCTCGACGTCAACGGAGACGGAATGATGGGTTACCTCACGATTGAAAAGATTAAGATTCAGCTTCCCATTTACCACGGAACCAGTGACAAGGTTCTGAACTCCGCAGTCGGTCATATGGAAGGCTCAAGTCTTCCTGTCGGCGGTGTAAATACCCACAGTGTACTTTCTGCACACCGAGGTCTGCCGTCTGCAAAGCTGTTTACCAACCTCGATAAGGTTGAGGTCGGGGATATCTTTACAATCACAATCCTTGATCGTACAATCACATATCAGGTTGATCAGGTGCTTATTGTTCTGCCGAACCAGATTAATGACCTTTATGTTGAAAAAGGACAGGACTACTGTACCCTTGTAACCTGTACCCCTTACGGAATCAATACTCACCGTATGCTCGTGAGAGGTACGAGAATTGAAAACATTGAAGAAGAGAAGAAAATCAATGTCATTACCGAGGCATATCAGATTGATCCGTTTATTGTAACGCCTGCCGTTGCAGCTCCGATACTCGGTGCTCTCCTCATTTTCCTTATGGTTAAATCTTCTAAGGAAAAGAAAAAGAATGCCGCTTTGAAAAACGAAAATAAGAAGAAAAGCGAAAACAAAGATAGTGAATAATAAAACAGAAAGGTGGCGGAAAAATGAAAACTAAAAGCTATGTAAAAGTTGTTGCATTGGTTGTAGCTTTCCTGATGTTAACTCTTACGCTTTCCATAACTGCCACAGCAAATCCCGACAAAAACGGAAGCATTACCCTTAATATCAAGGATACGCAGACAGGCACTCCGATTGCCGATATGAAGTTCAGACTGTATTTCTTTGCTAAGGCATACGAGAAGGCTGACAGAATAGACTTTGATTTTGTTCCTCCATACGGTGAAGCAAATGTTGAACTGAAAGATCTTCAGGATTCGTACTTGCCGATACATCTGGCTTTCTTTGCAGCATCACGTTCACTTGGATTTACTGAAAAAAGTACAGATGAAAACGGTGTGATTGTTTTTGATAATCTTATTCCCGGATTATATCTTATTGTGCCGTTACAGGATGCAGAAGAACGTTGTAATGCTTCTCCGTTTATTATCAGTGTTCCTGAATACGATCACGAAAACAAACAGTGGATATATGAAGTGGATGCAAGTCCGAAAATCAATGGTGATACTGACGAAGACGGAAAGGACACTTATATCAGCGTTGTGAAAAAGTGGGAAACAGACAAGGCTATCCCCGACAGCATTACAGTTGTCTTACTTCGAGATTTTAAGGAGTATGCAAAAATTCAACTCAACGAAGGTAACAATTGGCATTACCGTTGGGACGATCTTTCTAAAAATCACGTGTGGAATGTTGTTGAATCGATTATCCCTGACGGATATACGGTTTCTTACGAAACCTCGTCTAACACAGTTACAATCATCAATAAGTATAACGAAGAAGGTACAACCGAACCGGGTACTGAACCGGGTGAGGGAACAACCCGACCGTCAGATGACGAAGAAGATGACGACGGTAAGGATGACCTCGCTGATACGGGTCAGCTCAATTGGCCGATACCTGTTTTTACAGTTGCAGGGCTATTACTCTTCAGCATCGGCTGGGCTGTACTGAATTTCGGTAAAAAAGAAAACGAATAAACAGAAAGGGGAGCAATTATATGAAGAGAAAAGTCGGTATTTCGCTGATAACGATAGGACTGATTCTCATTTTCTGCGCGGCAGCTCTCCTTGTTTACAACAATTACGAAAGCCGTAGAGCTAAGGAGCAGGCAGATGCTTTGATGGGCTCTATTGCAGATGAAATCAACAGCAATCAGTCAGGTGATGTTGACCCGTTTGATAAGGAAATGAAGGTTGTTGACATCAACGGATACGGATATATCGGATATATTTCTGTGCCTGACCTGAAAATCGATCTTCCTGTTATGTCTGAGCTGGATCAGGGACGACTGAAAATAGCTCCCTGCCGCTATTACGGTTCAACGAAAACAGATAATCTTGTTATAGCCGCGCATAATTACCGAAGTCACTTCGGATATCTCGGAAGACTTGATATCGGATCTGCAATTTCTTTCACTGATATGGAAGGCGAGAAAAAATCTTACACCGTCACATCGGTCGAAATTCTGCAACCGTCCGATTCCGATAAAGTAAAGGATACAGGGGACGACCTGATTCTGTACACTTGTACGTACCGAGGCGTCAGCAGAATTGTTGTAAGGTGTTCTGAAGTATAAAAACAAACAACCGAGATCATTAGATCTCGGTTGTTTGTTTTTATGAAGAGCTTTGTTATACAAAACTTATTCCCACTCACTTAAGTTCGTTATTTTAAATTTTATGAAACCGCGTAAAATCAAGCTTTTTTAAAAGTCGGAACAGGGGAAAAAGACCGCTTTTGACCACTTGATACTGTACTTTCAGTATCACCGACACTTTTGCCGAGCCAAAAACTAACCCCGCTTGCCCAAAAATCTTTATTTCACGATTCCAAATGGATTGTACCACATAAAAACACAAATGTCAACACTTTAAAGTGATAAAGTGTTATAAATCACAGCTTTGTTCCTGAGATTACATACATATCGTTATCGGAAATGCAGGTGTCGATATTGAAATACGGTTTCATAATTTCTTTTAATTCACTTATCTCGGGGAGAATGGTCGAAACCGATTCCGCTCTGCCGGAGTGGTGACGGGTCAGGTCCTCTCTGCTCATACCGTGAGCAATTGTGATGCGTCCGCTATCGTTGAGATGTGCCGACAGATTTTCAAAAAGAAGAGTGCGGTTTGCAAAATGCGGAAATGCGTTGTAGATGACAATACAGTCAAAGCTTTCTGAAAATTTATATGTTTCTGCATCTTCACAAATATAACTGATGTTTCCGTAACCCAAAAACTTGTTTTTAGCAATTTCTATCATATTGTGTGAAATATCAATACCCACGTATTTACGGACATTTCTGCTTATGTAATCGGGGACAAGCACGCCTGTACCGCAAGCAACGTCAAGTACGCTCTTGCCCTCTGTTACTTCAGCAATACTGAGTATTCGGTCAATTTTCCATTGACTTTTTATCATTTCTCCGTCCCAGGATTCAGCAAGTGAATCGAAAAACGATGCAATTTCTTTCTTATCCATCGCAACCTCTTGATTATAATTAAGATAAGTACAGTATACCACACTAAAGCTACTGTTTTCAATGTCTTTAAATGTCGTAAAATTTTGGGTTATGATTGAAGAAAAAGTAAACTTGTGTTATATTATATATGACAAATTTTCAGGAGTGACAAAAAGATGAAAGAAAACGCAACAATAATAGCTCTTTCGGGCAAGGGCGGTGTCGGTAAAACTTCAATTTCAGCCGCAATCGTAAAGCTGCTCGTTGAGGCTTATCCCGACAAAAAGATACTTGCCATTGATGCGGACCCTGCAGTAGGACTTTCAACTGCACTCGGTATTGATGTTAAAATGACTATTGACGATATCCGCAAGGAGATTGTTGAAACCGTTGAAGACGGACAGACAAAGGCGGCAATCGAATTGCTCGGCGATGCAAGATACAAAATCTTTGATGCTCTCGTTGAAACCGACGGCTTTGCTTTCATTGCTGTCGGCAGACCTGAAAGTGCAGGCTGTTACTGTAAAATCAATACCTACCTCAAGGAAGTAATCAGCATACTTTCAAATGAGTTTGACTTTGTCGTTATTGACGGTGAGGCAGGCATTGAGCAGATTAACCGCCGCGTTATGGAAAAGGTTACGCATCTGCTTCTTATCACAGACGCAAG